>JAHXGM010000007.1 GCA_019923605.1 Candidatus Nealsonbacteria bacterium
GAACAAGAACGAGCTTCGTTGCAATTATTGGTTTCAGAAAAAATCAAACAAGCCCTGTCTCAAGAAGACCTCGAGGTTCAGAGAAAAGCAGCGGAGATGATTGAGTACGCCCCGGAACAAGAACGAGCTTCGTTGCTAAAAATAGCTTTTGACGCAGGGCTGAGCAATGAGATAGTTAAATCTCCGTTATACGACAATAGCAATTTCGACAAACAAAGGTTTAGAAGAAAAGCATTTGAAAAGACTGGTTCAGAAACTACGCTTGTCGGAGGCGCGTTGAAAGACAGGTTGATTATCAGGCACATAGAACCGAAAGCATTTCTTGCTTGGCAGCAAATCTACGAAAATTATCAAGTGTGGAAGAATAACGGTTTTGATTATGTGCCGATTGAGCCAATCCAATCATACAGACTTAATAAAAAAGGACTGGTTGATGTGTTTTCTGGCGTTTTGGATTTAAGCTTTACACGGTGGTCGAAAGTTTCAGGAGGAATGTTTATGCAAGAACTAAAGGAGCAAAAAAGGAAAATCATATCGGTTTTAGAGAGCCAAAACATACAGCATGGACATATACATGATAATAATTTTGTTCTTCGTTTTTTTAGAAACAAGGACGGTAATCCTGATTTGAATCAAGTTCCAAGACTATATGCTATTGATTTTGACAGGGCGGTTTCTATATAAGGTTAATTGTATAGATTTTCCGATTTATATTCTCGTTACTTCGATAAACTATTCCAAATTAAGGGAAGAATTTTGCCCGCGAGCAGAAATAAGTAGTTCCGCCACTCGTGTGTAGCACGGAGCCAAGCAAAAAAATTGCCTTTACATTTTTTGATTTTGTGCGCACCGATTTTTAATTCTTAAAGGAAAAGTCCATTTTTCTGCGAGGCACAGCCGCCGCAAAGTGACGGCTGGCGACGGGCAATTCGTCAGTTCAGGTTTCGTTTCTTGGATTTATGGATTAAATTTGGTAAAATGATAGAGAAAGTTTGAGAGGGTTTAGTTCGTGCAGCCAATTTGGACGATACAAACTCCATTTTTTAGCAAAAATCGGTTTTAGTTACCGAAAATAAGTTTGAAACGGAATACGCGGCTGCCAGGCTAGGACTCGAACCTAGATTAATGGAGTCAGAATCCATCGTCCTACCATTAGACGACCTGGCAATATTAAAGGTGATTACACCTTTAAATACTTTCTTGTTGTAATTAGGCTGGATAATGTTCCCAAGAGAATACCCACACCAAATTGTATCAAGATAATAATTGCAAAATTTTCTCTAAGATAGCTCATTAGATCTAACCCGGGAATAAAAATGCTTAGCTTATCTCCAAAGAATAATCCTGAGCCAAAAACAATTGCAAAAGAGAGAATTGTAGCAGAAAGACCAATAATTAATCCTTGAATAATAAATGATGATAATATAAATCTTCTTGAAACACCTACTAATCTCAATACTTCAATCTCCTCTTTCATCCCATAGGCTGCTAATTTAACAGTACTAATAACGATAAGCATTGCAATTAACCCCATTGTTATGGCTAGAACAACACCAATCTTAGTAATAATATCAATGATGGCAAAAATATTTTCAATAACTGCTCTCCGTCTAGCATAGTCTATTTCATCAAAAAATATTCTTGAAGGGCTATCTTCTAGAAAAGCTACAATATTATCATACCCCTCCAAAGTATCAGACTTAATAACTAAAGTTGGCCTAAGAAACGAATCACCAATTTCAGCCACACCAGCCATAATGACTGGATTATCCTTATATCTTTGAATAAAATCTTCTAAAGCCTGAGATTGAGAAATGTATCTGATTTCTGTAACATCATCGAGCCCATCAATTGCATCTTTTGTCTCTAAAACAGTAACTTCATCAACATTTTCTTTGAAGTAAAGGCTGATACTCATTTTATCCTGAACATCATTAATTATTACCTGCCCGAAATCTCTTACGGCAAAAATTGAAATAGTCAAAAGTATGGTCAGAGATATAACAAAAACTCCTACTATCGAAAGACTAGTATTGCGACGAAAATTGATCCATCCTGCCTTAATAGTTCTTTTTAATGAAACAAACATAATTTATTGATTATTTTTTATAGCCTAAATTTACCAGAAACTTCTTCTCTTATTATAGCGCCTTCGCTTAAACTAATAACTCTCTTATTAAGTTTATTTATGATTTCCTTATCATGGGTAGCAAAAATAATAGTTGTCCCCTTCTCATTTATTTTAAGCAATAAATTAACAATATCAATTGTATTATAGGGATCGATATTTCCGGTTGGCTCATCGGCTAAAATAATATCAGGATTACATATCAAAGCTCTTGCAACCGCAGCTCTTTGCTGTTCTCCTCCAGATAATTCATGAGGAAAATGATAAGCTCTATCTGAAAGATTAACTATTTCAAGAAGTTCTGGGATATTCTTTTTAATATCCTCGTCACTCATACCCAATCCCTCCATTACATATGAGATATTTTCGTAAATATTCTTTTTAGGTAATAACTTATAATCTTGGAATATAACTCCAATCTTTCTTCTCAATTTATGAATATTTCCTGGTCCTAACTTTGAAATATCCTTTCCATCAAGAAGAATAGTACCACTATTCGGCTTTTCTTTTCCAATAATTAATTGAAAAAGGGTCGTCTTTCCGGAACCAGATTTACCAGTAATGAAAACAAACTCTCCTTTATCTACTTTAAAAGATATTTCATTAAAAACTACTGCTTCTTTTTTAGCAAAATGGGCCGGATATTTTTTGGTAACGTTGTTAAAAGATATCATTTTAATTTTTTATTTAATAATTTGTTTCTTTTTTTGCTGATGCGACCATCTAATTCCAGCCTCAATGAATTCATCTAAATTTCCTTCAAGAACTGATTCGGGATCTGATGTTTCAACTCCAGTTCTTAAATCTTTTACCATCTTATACGGATGAAGGACATACGATCTTATTTGACTACCCCATCCGAAATCAATTTTTTCTCCTTTTATTTTTTGAATTTCTTTTTCTCGCTTTTCTTCGTCATGACGAATCAATCTAGACATTAATATTTTCATTGCTTTTTCCTTGTTTACACTCTGCATTCTCTCGTTCTGTGAAGTAGCTACTATTCCGGTTGGGATATGGGTTATTCTGATGGCTGTCTCTCTTTTATTTACATTTTGACCTCCCGGACTAGATGCTTTAAATGTATCCACCTTTATCTCATCTGGATTAATATCAATACGGTCATCCTTTTCATCAATCTCAGGTAAAACATCAACCATCGCAAAAGAAGTATGTCTAAGACTCTTGGATGAAAATGGTGACAGTCTTACTAATCGATGAACTCCCCTTTCTGGTCTTAAAATGCCAAATACATATTTACCCCTAACCTCTAAAATTACTTCTTTAGTTCCAATTCTACCATCTGGACCTCCTGCTTCTCCAAAGGACTGATTAATTATTCGAACCTTAAATCCTTGCGATTCTGAATATCTTTCATACATCCTCAAAAGTATAGTAGCCCAGTCTTGTGAATCTTGTCCTCCTGCTCCAGCAAAAATATGTATTAAAGCATTACGCTTGTCATATTTTTGAGAGAGAAGAACCTTAATCTCTTCTTTTCCTATTCTTTTTTTAAAGTCTTTTGCCTTATTTATAAGGTCCAATAACATTTGATGATCCATTTCAAGATTCGAAAGATCCTCAAGGTCATTAAGCTCTTCATAGAGAGATTCAATTCTCTCCACCTCTTCTTTAAGAGAACTAAACTCTATGTTTAGCTCAGCAACTTTTTCTTTATTATCCCAAAATTCAGGATCAGAAAATTCATAATCTATCTGCTTAATTCTCTTTTTTTTATCTTCAATGTCAAAGATACTCCCCTAGGAAGAGGAGTTTTTCTTTAGTTTCTTCTATTAATTCTCTTAATTCTTTGATCATACTAAGGGGTATTATAATTAAAAAGTGCTAATAAAACAAGCCCTCTACCGGGATTGAACCGGTGTCTATGGTTTACGAAACCATTGCTCTACCACTAAGCTAAGAGGGCAAAAAACTAACGAATTTTCCAAGTTAGAGGATTCCACCAAATGAATTCTGAAATAACTTCCTTTTCTTTTTCTTCTACTTCCTCGGGAAAAGAAAAAACTACCACCTCCTCGCCCTCCTTTTTAAGAAGCAACTGCTCACGAGCCATTTTTTCTATTAAATAGTCTTCTTCTGTTAGATTAATGCCCTCTAAATAATCGGCTCTTAATCTTAACTCATTCATTTCCTGCTCTTTTATTTCAATCTGAGCCTTGAGTTCAGACCTTCTTTGGTGTATCCTAATATTTGAAACCAATAGTAAAAAAATTAAAAATATTACAGCAAAAGAGAATAAAAAAGAAATTGCTCTCATCTCTAAAGACTTCTTTTCTTTTTTTCTTTTTAAACCTCTTATCATATTATGAAAAACAAAAAAATAAAATTTCTTTGGATCGCCCTCATTTGTTTTGTTATTTTCGGCATGATGTTTAGTATACTTGCCCCAGCTTTTTAATTATATCCTAATCCTTAAAAACTTTTAAGTAACTCTCCGTAGGGATGTTGATTCTGTCGCTTCTTTCTTGGAGTTTCTTCTTTCCTTTCTTCTGACGTTCCAGAAGTTTTCTCTTTCTAGTAACGTCTCCTCCATAAAGAGGAGCGGTTACATCTCTTCGTTTTGCTTTAACTGTCTCGCGAGCAATTATCTTACCATAAATTCTAGCTTGGATTGCTAAAGAGAATTGTTGAGACGGAAGAACTTCTTTTAATTTTTCAACAAGTTTTCTACCCTCGGTAAAAGCTTCGTCTTTGGCAATTATTTTTGAAAAAGCCTCCTCAACATTAAAACCAACTAGGACTTCCAGTTTCACTAAATCCCCCTTTCTAAATCCAATTATATTATAATTGAATGAAGCATATCCTTGAGTAATACTCTTAACCTTGTCATGAAAACCAGTAATTATCTTTCTTAAAGGAGTTTCATAAACTATCATTATTTTGTCTCCTTTAAAATATTTAGTATCAATATACTTACCCCCAAAGACATTTAAAAGCTCCATTATTCCGCCCATATAGCTAGCTGGAGTCATAATTTCTAGCAACACCCAAGGCTCTTGGGTTTCTTTTATACCTGATGGGTCTGGCCAATCTGACGCAGACATTATGAGTTTCTCTTTATCCTTATTGTCTATTATCTTATAAACAACTGAGGGTGAAGAAATGACCAATTCTAAGTCAAACTCTCGACGTAATCTCTCGGATATAATTTCAACATGCAAAGACCCTAAGAATCCGCAACGAAAACCTCTGCCCAGAACTTCTTTAAATTCAGGCTCAAAGGTTAATGCGGGATCAGTTAATTTTAATTTTTCAAGAGCCTCTCTTAAGAGGCCGAAATCATCGTTACTCTCTGGATAAAAACTTACAAAGACTACTGGATTTAATTCCTTGTATCCTGGAAGAGGACTAATGCCTCTATTTTCCAGTTGAGTAATAGTGTCTCCAACTCGAACCATTCCAGGTTCTTTAATGCCTGTCGCTATGTATCCCATCTCCCCTGACTTTATTTCTGGTTTAGAGGTAAGGGCTGGGAGAAAATATCCAATCTCTTTGGCATCACCCTTGGCATTTGTAGCAATTAGATATACTCTATCGCCTCTTTTCATAACCCCCTCAACAACTCGACAATAAGATAACACGCCCTTAAAGGAATCATATTTAGAATCAAATATTAATGCTCTTAATGGTTTTTGATCATCAGCCTCAGGAGCTGGTATTTTTGTAATAATTTCTTCAAGGACTTTGTCTACATTTATATTATTTTTAGCTGATATTCTTAAAACTTGATCGGGGTGAACATCTATAATTTCTGAAATATCTTCAGCAACATCATCGGTTCTAGCCCCCGGAAGATCAATCTTATTTATAACTGGAATAATCACTAGCTTTTGCTTCTGGGCTAATTCTAAATTAGCTAAAGTTTGAGCCTGTATGCCTTTGGTAGCATCCACCAATAGTACAACACCCTCAACTGCAGCCAAAGACCGAGAAACTTCATAGGAAAAATCAACGTGACCAGGAGTATCAATCATATTAATTATATACTCTTGCCCATTAGATTTGTAATTCATTCTTACAGGCTGAAGTTTGATAGTGATCCCCCTTTCTCTTTCCAGTTCCATATTGTCCAAAAACTGCTCCTGCATTTTATCTCGAGTGACGGTTCCAGTTAACTCAAGAATCCTATCAGCCAAAGTTGATTTACCATGGTCGATATGAGCTATTATTGAAAAATTTCTAATATTTCCTTTTATCATTTTTTATTTTTAATTGTTTTTTAACTGAAAGAATGATTCCCTTTAATTCTCGTGACTTTAGTGAGTGTAAAACGGTTAAATATACTATAACTCCCATACTAAAGGAAAAAGTGGCTTGAAACAATACCGCCCAAAAAGTCGTTAGTTCAACGAAAACTACCGCTAACTTTAATGTGAAATAAGAAGCCACTATCATCACCAAAGAAGCAAATAAAGTTTTTTTAAAAGAATTCCAAATGCCCATAAAAGGAAGGTCCGGCATTCTTTTTTTCAAAAAATACAAAAGCAAAAAAAATTGGAATGTAGTGGCAAGTGAAACAGCAAAAGCTAGTCCGACTACTTGAATATCAGGTATTCCTTCTAATTTGAAAATAGTGTAGATAAATGGATGCAAAAATCCTCCCTCTCTAAAAAGAAAAGTAAACACAAAGGCGGAAATAATATTCAAGACAACTGAAGCAACACTTGCTATTGCAGGAGTTCTGGTGTCCTGAAGTGAAAAGAAAACTCTTACAATTAAAGGTATAAAACTGCTAAACAATATTGCCAAGGAGAAAACTCCTAAGGCTGCGGCGGTAAGTCGAGTTTCAGCCCAATCAAAGTCTCCGCCTCCAAGCGCCAATCTTACAATTTGTGCTCTTAGAATAAGAGTCATTAAGCTAACTGGAAGCATTATAAAAATAATCCTTCGGAAAGCGGCCGAAAAATTATTGAAAAAACTTCTTTTTTCGCCGTTGGCTAAATGCTTAGAAAAACTTGGAAAAGCGGCCACTGCAAAAGAAACTCCAATTATTGCCACCGGAAATAAATAAAGATTATTAGCAAAATTAAAAATGGCCACACTGCCTACAGCTAGAAAAGATGCGATAAATGTAATAGCAATCAAGCTTATTTGCGAAGAGGCTTGCCCAACCATCCTAGGAATCATAAGCCTACCCATTCTCCTAATTCCCGGATCTTTTAAATTAAAAATGAATTTAAATTTATAACCACACTTTATCGCAGGGGGTATCTGTATTAAAAGATGTAAAAATGCTCCCAAGACTACGCCGTATGCAACACCATATATCGGAGTTTCAAAAAATCTAGAAAGGACCACAATACCAAAAATGATTCCGGAATTATAAAAGATTGGAGCTAACGCATAAATCAAAAAACGATCAAAGTATTGTAAAACTCCTGAAAAAACGGCCGAAATTGAAAAAATCAAAGGACTAATAAACATTATCCTAGTCAGAGAAACTGCTAATTCTTTTTGAGGACCGGTAAATCCTGGAACAATGATATCAACAAAGAATGGTGCAAATAGCCATACTATAGCACATAAAAAGCTGAAAATCGTAATAGCTACACTTATAATATTATTGGTTAACTCCCAGGCATCTTCTTTCCTTTTTTGAAAATATTGAGAAAATAAAGGTAAAAAAGAGACAATTATGCCTCCGGTTATCAAAGTTGCTGAAATAAGATCGGGAAAACGAAAAGCGACGAAATAACTATCTAAGTCATGAAGCTCAAATTGACTAGCTAAAAGACGTAGCTTCAAAATTCCCAATAGCCCACTAATAAAAGTAGATAGGCCAAGAAGAAATGCTGCAAAAGTTATAGTTTTTGCCCTTGAATTTAATATTCTCTCAATCATTTGAAAGCAGCTTTTTTAGTATTAAAAAAGCCCAAAAGGGTGGTAAGCCGAATTCTGTTCCCTTAAATAATGTTACCATTAAAAGGGCGACGATCATTTATCTGTTCCATAAATTACTCTATGGAATCAAGCGAACCACTTTTTCCTTTTTACGAATAAAAAGGTTTGTTCTTGCACTCAAGTAAGGATTTAGCCGTTTCACCCCAAAGATTACTCCTTGAATTCATCCCTTTATGAAAAAGGAGTTCGTCACCTCTCGGATCTGAACGTCACTGTTCGCACCTCTCTCTCCCCAAGAATTACCCTGAAAAAAGGATGGGTATTACCCACTACTTGCTCCCTATTAAAAAACAGGGGAGTGTTCGGACTTTCCTCCTTCTCAATTAAGAGAAAGCGATCATCTCACCCCTTTGAACTATCCTTATAATACCAGAAAAAGGCTGTTCGTCAACAAATTTGACAAATATCTTTCCCGTAGTACAAAAAAGATTGAAATCTTAAAATAAAACCTCTTTAATCAAAGAGGTTCTTTTTTACAATTTAAATTTCCGCCTCATCTGGAGTTAGACAATCAATATTTATTAGCTGAACTGATCTTTCTTCAAGATGTACAGGGAATGGAGCACAATCTTCATTTTCAGCAGCATCAATCAAATTAGATACTGCCATTGCATATCCCTGACTAATTAAAAAATTTTTTGTATTTCGCCAAATAATCACTGATATAAAAGAAAGAGAGATTATCAATAAAATTGATAGTAATCCGATTATAATGTTTGTTTTGCTCATTCTTAATTTGTTATTCATAATGTTAATTCTAATTTTTTTATAAAATAATATTAAAATAAAGTAGATCTTTTTTGCTCATCTAAAGCTTCGTTGGCCAATCTATCAGCTTCCTTATTCTTCTCTCTTGGAATAAGCTTAAAATCAACTTTAGCATATTCAGTTTTTAAATTCCATAGTTGTATGAAAAGATCTTGAATTCTTGGATTTGATACTTTATATTCCCCCTTAATTTGCTTTACCAACAACTCGGAGTCAGCCCTTATTTCAACTTCTGACTTCTTAGCTAACTGCTTACCAAATAGTGCTGTAAATTTCTTAAGAGCATGAATAACAGCCTGGTATTCCGCTTCATTGTTAGTAATATCTTCTCCTAGATAATGAGAATAAGTCTTTACAATCTCCCCCTTTTCATTACAAATTGCCACACCTACAGAAGCAGAACCAGGGTTTCCCCTTGATGCTCCATCTGTATAGATTATTACTTTTTTCATAAATTCTTAAAATATTTAATTAAATCTTTTTTAAAAGCCTCTATATTTTCATTCTTAATACTAAAACCTGCCGCTGGCGGATGACCTCCAAAAGCATTGAGTAATTTAGCACTTTTTTGCATTATCTCAACTGCATTCATCTCTGGAGGAACTCTTACGGCTCCCCGACTCGTTTTCTTTGATTTATTATATAGAAAGACTGGCTTGCCGGTTCTCTGACAGATTTTAGAAGCAGTTGAGCCCAATAGAGCTATTTCCCAATCAGAACCGCCCTCAAAGACAACCGGAGACTCCAGGGACAGATTACTAATCGTCTTCTCAGTTAATTCCTTAACTCTCATCTGTTTTGCAATACTCTTATTAACTAATTTTTTAGCTATTTTTTTAACTTTGTGCTCGCTCTTTGATGTTAAAAGAACATAGCTTTCAGTCTTATGATCATCAATATCAGCAGCACTAAGAGCAGAAACCATTTTTTGAGCAATATCTCTAATCAAAAGGTCGCTATTGATATTATTATTTTCAAGCAAAGCCTTAAGTCCTAATCTTTTTGTTTTCAAAAGAGTTTCCAGTCCCTTATCAATAAAGAATTTATTATCCTCTTCCTGAATCATCATATCTGCTATTGTAGCCAGTGCAGTTAGTTCAAGAAAACTTTTTCTTTTTGATGACAATAATTTTTTACCCAATATCTCTTCAGCCAATCGAAAAACTAATCCGGTATTAGCAAAATTTTTAAAAGGAAAATCATCTCCCGGCTGTTTTGGATCCATGATAATTGAAGCATTGGGAAGTTTATCTAAGGGTTGATGATGATCAACGATTACTAAATCAAAACCTATTTTTTTAGCAATTTCAGCTTCATTAAAATTAGTAATTCCACAATCAAGAACAATAAGGAGTGCGTCTTTTTTACCAAGTTTATCTTTTAAATATTTTAGTGCTTTATCATTTATTCCATAACCTTCTTTCTCTCGATCAGGGAAATATACAGTAAAAACTTTACCACCTAATTCTTCTATTACTTCTTCAAGAATAATAACCGACGAAGTTCCGTCGAGATCTGCATCACCGTAAAGAATTATTTTCTCCTTATCTTTAACAGCTTGCTTTATTCTATTTGCAACTAATTCTATATTTTTAATCTTCATATCCTAATACTTTTAATCCGGGTAAATTTCCTTGAGTCAAAAAATAAAGCATTGCACCCCCTCCGGTTGATACATGATCCATATTATCTCTAATTTTAAATTTATGTAAGGCTAATCCAGTATCTCCACCACCTATTATTCTAAATGCGCCGAAATTACGACTTATTGCCTTCCCTATTTCTCGTGTTCCGTTTTCAAATCTAGAATCTTCAAATAACCCTAAAGGTCCCGCCCATATTATCATTTTTGCATCTTTAATAATATCAGAATACATCCTAATAGTTTCAGGACCTATATCAAAAATATTATCATCTTTTTTAGTCGCTCCCGGAGCAATAATATGAAGACAATCATCGCAACTCGAATCTGAAACTATTAAATCAACGGGTAAATGTATTTTAGGCGATGTAAGTTCAATTGTTTTAATGACATTAACTACATCTTCTTCTGGCCAAGATCTATTAGGAGACATGCCCTTAACAACTAGTACATCATTAGCTAACTTACCACCCAAAAGAACATGATCAGCCATTAAAAGAAAAGAATTTATTACCTTAGCTTTTGATGATATTTTTGCTCCCCCAATTATTACTACCAATGGTCTCCGTGGATCTTTTCTTACCTTCGAGAGAACGTTAACCTCTTTTACTAGCTCTATTCCGGCACAATTAGGTAATAATTTGGGAAGCCAAAAAACCGAAGCGTGTTCTCTGTGACAAACCGAAAAAGCCTCATTTACATAATGATCTCCCAATCTAGCTATTTTTTTTGCAAATTCAATACTATTATTTTTTTCTCCATCGAAAAATCTCAAGTTCTCTAAGAGATAAACTTTGGGAAATGGATCATTTTTAATTTCGGCCTCAATCTCACTGTTTGGCTCTTGAATAAAAGAAACCTTCTCATTCAATAATTCTTCGATTCTGGGAAGTATTTTTTTAGAACTCTTTTTGTCCCCCAAATGAGTCATTAGAATAATTTTTGCCCCCCAAGAAAGAAGATATTGTATAGTTGGCAAAGCTGATCTTATTCTGAAATCATCATAAATAACTCCCTTTTCATCAAAGGAAACATTAAAGTCACACCTAACTAAAACTGTTTTACCTCTAAACTTATAATTTTTAAGTAATTTCATCATTCTTCTTTTTTATTTTTCCCAATGAGTTTTGTAATGCACCCCTTAGTTTATTAACATCGACGCTTTTTTTTGGCTTTTCTGCCTCTTCTTTTTTATTTTTTCTAAAAAAAGAAAAAAGAACTGGCTTCTTAGAATTGATATTATCAAGGGATACATTTTCCTCTTTATTATCCTCTTCCTTAGATGGTTTTTGTATTTTCTTTCTGCATGATTTACAGTAAATTGGACGAGTTTCGTCCGGCTTAAAGGTTACCTTGGTCTTCTTGTCACATTTTGAACATATGGCATCGTACAGTTCTAAAGACGACTCAAGAGATGTTACGGGAAGGACTGCTCCGCCAAACCATTTCTTAATCTTCTCTTCGGTCACTTCACGAGACTTACCATATCTTTCTCTCGATGAATTTATTATCTTGTCAACATCTACTTCTTTGGGAGGTTCAAGGGGGGGTAAAGTTTCAGCTGAAAACGGTCTTCCAGAAATACCGTCTATCATTAACTTAACGTAAATATTATACTTAGGAAGATTAACTAAATCAGTGGCCATAAATTCTGGACCAAATTCTTTTTCTAAAAATTCTGCATCTTCAGGACCAACTCTAAATGAAGTAATCGTCCCCATATTTCCAAAAACGGCATCCCTTACCTCTTCTTCCATTTGAGTAATATATTGATGGCCCAATATTAAAGAAAGGCGATATTTCCTAGCTTCCGATAGAATAGTTGCAAAAGAACTTGTAGCAAAATTCTGAAACTCATCAACGTATAAATAAAAGTCTTCTCTTTTCGGCTCTGGAATATCAACTCGTGACATAGCCGCCAACTGAAGCTTGGTAATAATAAGTGAGCCTAATAATTTAGAGTTATCCTCACCAATTCTTCCCTTGGAAATATTAGCAATAAATATTTTCCTGGTATCCATTATCTCTCTTATGTTTATTGTAGATTTAACTTGACCTACAATATTTCTAATAAGAGGATTAGAAATAAATTGACCTACCTTATTTTGAATAGCAGCGGTGGCTTCCGTCTCGTATTGTTTGCTATACATTGCGTATTCATTAAGCCAAAAGGCTTTTATAATTGGATCCTCAACTTTTTCTACTACCTTTTTCCTAAATTCAGAATCAGAGAACATTCTGTTAATACCCAAGAGAGTAGCATCAGGATATTCTAGAAGAGCCAAGATAGTATTGTTAAGAATATATTCCATTCTTGCAGACCAAACATCGGGCCAAATTTTCTTGAAAACACCCATTAATCCCGATGATATTAGATGGCGTTGATCAGGATTAATATTTTCCATAACGTTAAACGCAATCGGATACGAAAGATCAGCCGGATTGAAATATATAACATCGTTTATTCTAGTGGGAGGAACAAACCTTAAAATATTATCCGCAGCTTCTCCATGTGGATCGATAAAACCAATTCCATGACCATTCTGAATATCTTGAATCGCCATGTTTTCCATCATGGCTGTTTTTCCTACTCCAGTTTTACCAATAGCATAAAAATGACGCCTTCGATCGTCAAGTTTTATTCCGAACTTCCTTCTTCTATTGCGAAAAGTGGTTTCACCAAAAAAAGTAATTTCCTTCATAAGCAATGTTAATCTTCTACTGGAAGCTCATAAGGAGCTTCTCCTTTCTTAAATTCGACTCGTGGAAGTAATGATGACGGGGTTAATGTTCGTGACGGGAAGTGGTACAAGGTAGCTAATTCTTCAACGTTTAATATAAATTCTCCGCCAGAACTAGGAAAATAATAGGGAACGCGCATAATATATTTTCTAAAACTTTGTCTCTTTTTCAAATAAAGTCTCCTCTTAGGAAACCAAAAAGGATCATACCATTTCCTTCTAACCTTTGTTAAAGTTAGACCATCAGGAACCGGAGCGTTTAAATCATCGGTTACAAAATTAGTAAAATAACTCATTGGCAATTTTAGATTTGGCTTAAAAAAAACTCCCTTTTTGCCCAAGTAAACAAATCTGATATAGCATCTATACGCCGGCTTACTTAACTTCTTCTCAATAGCTGCAACTACATCCCTTTCTCCAGAAGTTAGTTTCATTTCAGGAGGAAGAATATCTTTTGACTTTTCCTCTTTCTTGGCAGGACCGTAGAACATCGTACTAATAATCTCACCAATAAATGATTGCTTGGGAGCAGGCCCCCCCCTAAAAGTAAGCTTATCAATAATTTGCTTTCCCTGAGTTATCCACCTAAGGTCACCATCGACATCACTCTCTGAAACAGCTTTTGCCCTTATCTGGACCCACATTTGCTCTCCTTTTTTTAAGGTTGATAATCCTTCAAGAAGAGATGCTATCGGATCAATTCTTTTTTCTTCCTTTGACTCCCTTTCAGTTTCAAATTCACGATAAGTTTTAATTGGATACGGATTTGGCTTTTTGAGCTTGTAGTCAGCCGCCCAAAGATCCCACTCCTTATTGGGCATATCACTCGGGACTCTTTTGGTATAATCTTCTACTTCAGCAATTTCAGCATCAGGAAATTGTGAATAAATATGACTCTCTACCATACCTCTAAATAAGGCATTACATCTTAATAAGAAATGTGGGACCCCATCAATTGATGCAACTTCAAAAGAATAAGCGGGAGTATCTTGACCATCCCACCATTTTTCTATTGGAGCAGGAGGCTGATGAATCTGCCAAAGGCCCATTAAAACTACCTCCATAGCCCTTATTGGCTTAAGAATATCATTTGGGACCCTTATTTCTAATAAAATATTCTTTTGCTTATCATCCCATATTTCATTTCTCCACCAAAGCCAAAGAAAAGATGTTGGCTTCCATAAAACAAAAGGAACTATAACCCACCACCAATTTTCAATTATTAATAAAATAATAACTATATATGGCACTGCTGAGATTAATAGTGGATCTATTACACCTAGTATCTCTTCGGGCATATTTTGAAATTAACTTTCTTTTATAATGTAGTGGCCGTCTAGATTCCTAGAGAAATATTTTCTGTTACTCAAATTTTGTAATATAGTGTTTTCTTTAACAATTCTTTGCTCTGAAACTTTTTGTATAATCTCTTCCCTAGAAAGAGGATTTTTAGATTTTTGAAGAATTCTTGTTATAACTTCTTTTACTTCACCCGGTTGATATCCCCATTCTTTTAAAGCATAAATACCCCTTCCTACCAAAACAAACCTTTCATCTTTAATCAATTCATTGTGAACAGTTTGAGGAAGCGCGCTCTTGTTAATAGCCATGGCTACTTTAGCAAAATGAAGTGGCGTGCCTTCTTTCTTTAGGACCAAGTAAGCTCTGTCCTTTATTCCCTTTGGATTAACCTCGGGCCAATTCTTTAGACCAAAAAATCCCTCATCATTTTGATGAATATGCTTTGATATTTCAAGATAGGAATTGAGTGGTTTATCAGAAAGGGGCGAAATCGTAGCACAATGACTAATCTTTAATGGCTCGTTTTTTTCATCCAATACATTATGAATAGATCCTACTACCTCTTTAGCATAACTTATGTGTGATGGGTCTATCGCCCAAAAAGAATGAAAATCTTTTGTTTCAGAGAACCTAAAAAATGTGTCGTCTAAATTAAGAAGAAAGAAAATATGATTAACCCACTTTTCTTGACCAAGAGAAGAAAGATAAAGATCTTCTTTTTTTACTCCTCCAAAGTCTTCAATTTTTTCTCTAAATTTTTTATAAACCTTGTTATACTTCTTGGTATTATTCTTAATCTTAGTCATGCCGTCAAATTCAATCTGTCTAACTCGCTCTCTTGTAATTTGATAATCATTGCCAATTGATTCAAGCGATTCTCTTCTTATTTTACCCGAAGAAACAAAATTAGAAGAATTATTAGGGCCATTTAAGCCGAACCTTCTTGAGATAACATCCTTTGTCCGGTCAGGAAGATTTTTAACAAGTTCAGATGAAATTTGATTATAATCAAACATATTTATTGATTAATTTTTTTCTCTTTCAATTTTAACCAAGATACTAAAAGTGGTCCGGCTAAAAATATTGAGGAGTAAGTTCCAAGCGATATTCCAAGTATCAAGGCCATTATGAAATATTTAAGTGTTTCTCCACCCAAAAAGAATATTGCAAAAAGAACAAATAGAGTTGTTAGAGAAGTATTGATTGATCTTCCAAGAGTATTATTTATACTCTTATCCACTATCTTTTCAAAATTAGCTCTTGGGTCAAGAGCAAGATTTTCTCTTATCCTGTCAAAAATAACCACCGTATCATTTATTGTATACCCTAGAACTGTCAAAAGAGCCACTGCGATTGGAATAGTGAATTGAACTCCGTAAAGATAACCAAGCAAAGAAAAAACTCCAATTACTATTAAAACATCGTGGAAAAATCCTATCCCGGCAGCAACCACTCCGTATTGCCATGATTTTATCGATCCTCCTTCAATACCAGTAAAAGTCATCGCAATATATATTACTATGGCTAATGAAGCTAAGATTATACTAATAATTGCATTATTACGTAATTCACTTCCGATAGCTGGTCCAATTGATTCAAAATAATTTACTCTTGCTTCAGACAGCCTATCTCTTAATTCTAAATAAGTATCATCTGAGATGTCCTTCATTCTGATTACAAATGAATTATCTCCGGCTGGCTGAATGGTTAATTCTCCCAAATCAAGGCCTGACAAAGTTCTTTTTAGCTCTTCAGTAGTTGGCCTATCTGATTCGTATTCTATTTCAATTATGCTACCTCCGGTAAACTCTATTCCAAGGTTCATGCCAAAATTAATAAGAGAAAAAATCGCTACTCCTATTAAAGTTAAAGATAGCGCGTAATATGCTTTTCTGTATTTAGTAAATTCAATCATGTTATTTCCAAAGTGATCTTTTATCAGCAAGCCTGCCTCCTTCAAAAGATTTCAAAAAATATTTCGTTATTATCATAGAAGAGAACATACTGACTGAGATACCAATAATTAGGGTTAAAGCAAATCCCTTTACAAAGCTTGTTCCTATAAAAAATAGAATGAAAGCTACAATCAGGGTCGTAACATTTCCATCTCTAATTGATGACCAAGCCATATTAAAACCACTATCAATACTATCTCGGATATTTTTACCTAAAGCTAATTCTTCTCTCATTCGGGAAAAAATTAATATATTAGCATCAATAGCCATTCCGATAGATAGAATAAACCCAGCAATACCTGATAGGGTAAGCGTTACGGGAAGAGCTTTAAATATTGATAAGACTAATAATATATAAAGGGATAAGCTAAGAACTGCCAATATCCCAGGCAATCGATAAAAAATAATCATAAATATAGCTATAGCTAAAAATCCCCATAATCCAGCTCCTAATGATTTGGTAAGCGAATCCATTCCTAAGGCTGGGCCAACACTTTGATGCGACATTAGCTGAATTGGAACTGGTAGTGCTCCACTCCTTAAACGATTAACAATCTCTCTGGCCTTTTCAAGGCTAGTGTCTCCGGTAATAACTGCTCTGCCTCCAGTAATTGTTTCTTGAATCATTGGAGCGTAAAGATCATCTTCTGTTATTTTTCCATCACCAGTAGTATCAATTATTGACCTACCGTCTAAAAATATTGCTAAAGGCTGACCAACATTTCTTTCAGTTATGGCTGCAAATATTTGAGCCCCTTCTGCTGTAAACTCAAGTTCAATCTGGATTCTTCCAGTCAACGGATCTACAATATAACGAGCAGTCTTTAAGTGATGACCTCCCAACTCGGTTCTTCTCCAAGTCAAACCATCTTGAATAGATCTTTTCTCAATTAAAATATGACTTGCTTTTATTTGTCCATCGTCATTTTCGTCTTCAGTTTTTTGAATGACATGATAACCGAATTGAGTTTCAATAATTTCAGATGATATCTCATCTTTAGATAGACCAAAAACTGCTTCCTCAAATTCAGGAACCATAATTCCTCGACCAAACCAACCTAAATCTCCCCCTTGATTGCCACTTCCAGGGTCATCAGAATAGCTACGTGCTAATTCACTAAAATCTTCACCGGCTAAAACTCTTCCTAATATCTCTTCTGCCCGCACTAATGCCTCGGCGTTATGCAGTTCTGCTTCAATCATTTGCTCTTCTTCAACATATAATTCTTTAAATTCTAGAAATGGTGTTTCTCCAATCATTCTCATGGCTTCAGCCGAATCGACAACACCAGCTAACTCTACTACTAGCCTATCTCCCTTAATTTGAACTAAAGGATCGACAATACCAAACTGATCAATGCGATGTCCAATAAGACTTTGTAGACTATCCATTCTTTGACTCCTTTCGCTCTCTGGAACATCAGAAAGATCTGCTTGATAAAGCATTTGTGTTCCTCCTTGAAGATCAAGTCCTAATCTAAACGGTCTTTCTGTAAAGTGAGAAAATTCAAGCCCTGTTTTATTATTCAAAAAATCTATTCCACGATTAAAAAATCCCGGATAAACAAAAGTACCTAAAAGAACTCCGAATAAAAGAAAAATAGCACTCAATAATTTATAATATCCTTTTTTCATTTCTTATATTCTATATAAAAAAGATCCGTATGTCAAACTTGGATGATACATTCTACTCCGAAGTGAAACATCGAAATAAATTAAAAGAGCATGTGTTTTCAGATAAAATAATTAATGAGGTATCATTAATTAACCCAATAAACAACATGCCTTTACAATAGAACAGAAAAATCAGCAATCTGTTCCGCTAAGAACCAAGATAAAGAAAAAGGAAATGGCAAAGCTTCAAGAAAAGAAACTGGTTTTGATATTTACTTTGCCTATCCATATCAAAAAGAAAGTTGAGAATCAAATAGAATCCAAGCCTTGCGTCATTATCTCTTCTTCTGGAAGAATAAAATCTTGATCCATCATCATAGGAGCCATAAGCTCTTCAATGGTGATATAGTCATCTGGAATTTCTACAACTACAGATTTCCCAAAATCATAAAAATTAATCTGAGCGTCCATAGATAATGTGCCTAACATATCATTATTAATCTCAGAAAGATCCATATCTCTTGTAAAATCTAACCTGTAAAGGTAAAAATCTTTCTTTCCAATAAATACTTCCATTTCAATGTTTCCAAATTGATCCATCAACCTGTTAAATTCTTGGTAATCACTTTCGGTTGGCATATCAATCAAATAATCATCATCTGAAAGGCTAACTATTATTTCTACTAAATCCGGGGTGATATTCTTTATTACATCTTTATCTAAATGAACAACAAGGTGGTATACATCAGTTCCGTTAATTTTTGTGTCAGGTAAAGCCTCTTTTACTTTCATCATATCGTTATCTTTGATCAGCTTCATAATCTTTTCAGTCACAATCTTAACTTTCCTATCCATTTCTTCAACATCATCAGTCGAAACCTCTACCTTAATCCATTGATTCCTAATCATGCTAAGATCCATCAAGGGAATAACTGGAATAGTTGTAAGTCTATAATATACATCATTTCCAGAACCGATCGCATCACCAGTTAAGGTGAAAGATGTGCCCTCGATAGAAGCATTAAAATCAAAATCTAGTTTACTAACATCAGCAACCATATCACTCTCTCCCGTCATATTATATGCAAATGCCACAGAAGAATCTTCGCCAACAACACCAATATTACCTTTCCATTCAAATCCATAACTATCTAGCTCACTCATTTTAGTAACCATATTACTCAAAATTCTTTCTGGAGAGGGACGAAAAATAAATGACCTTAGGGCAAAAACTGATCCACCCAATAACAAAAGAACTAATGCAATGAAAAGAACTTTATTTTTCTTGGGCTTCTCTTGGCTATACTCAGAGATTATTTTATCTTCTTCTATATTTTCACTCATCAATTTGCTCCCCCATTTGCCAATTTAACTGGCCAACAAAGGAAAATTATATTATTAATTGTACTATCCAACCACATTGGTAACGAAATGATTAGAATTAATAGTTATTGATTGATCAACTGTTCGACTTTCAGCTAATCTTTGGATCTTATCAGATCGTGCTTTAGAATTTTCTTCTGATGAGATTCTTAATTCTAATTCTAATAATTTTTGTTTAGGTGTCAAGTAATCAATTCCTCTATACCTTTTCTCAAATTTGGTATTAATTATTAGTTAGTTTTTTCGACCAACTAATATTATACTAAACCGTTACCAAAGTAGTTAGCAGTTACAAATGAGCCATTGAGTTGACTTTAAAAAAGAAGTATCGGGTTATCCGCTTTACCAGAAGGAATAGTATTTTAGCCCCTCTCTTTGAAACACAGAGTGACTTCTTTTTATGTTAAACCAATCTCGCTTGAACGCAAGATTTCAAAAATCTTTGAAATGGGTTTTGCGTGCCAATCATTCATAATAACTTTGTGGATGGTAACTACATTCGCCGTGCTTTAATTTTTTTTCTAATATAATAACCCAAAAAAGATAAAAGTAGTAAGAAAAAAACAACTGAAAGAACATATTTTTCAAATTTTGAAATCATATCCGCATAAGTTACATATAATTCTCCGACCTGCCATCCAACCAAGCCTAGTACAAAGGCACGGACAAACGCTCCAAGGCTGGTAATAATAATAAATTTTTTAAACTGATAACGAACAACCCCACAGAAACCGGAGATTGCGACTCCCGGTATAATTGGTAATACTCGCAAAACAAAAAGGGATATTTCATCGCCTTTGCCGCGCGTGAATCGTGCCTCTGATTTCTCAATATCATCCCAGTTGATCCCGGTCCACTTTTTACTTTTTTCAATAACCGGCTTACCGCCGAAAAAACCGAGAGCATATACCAAGGTCGACCCAATAGTGATCCCAATGGATACCGGAAGAGCAATGGTAAAAGCTCCTCTAAGTACGATTTCTGTAAAAGAAACGCTGGTTGGGAGAAGAAAGAAACCAGCGGCGAGAGGCACTATGGGTGACGGAACCGGAGCAATAATTTCTTCAATAAGAGTTGCAAGAAAAACTCCCCATGCGCCATATTGTGAAATTATTGACTGGATATAGGTAATAAAATTTTCAATCATGGGATTCAACTAGTTAGTTTTATTTAAAAACCTCTCACTAATTCATTATTTTATCTCGTGTTTTCAAGGAAAAATAAATATCAATCAATGCCAAACACACGCTCATAGAGAGAGGACCAAGCAAAAATCCCAAAGGCCCGAAAAGGGCGAGACCTCCAAGCACCGCCAAAAATACTGCCAGCGGATGTAGTCGCATGCTTCGTCCGACGAGTTTCGGCCCCAAAAAATTATCAACGAGACCGACAGCAGTTAGCCCCCACATAATAAGCCCCGCCCCGCCAAAGGCATTACCGGTAAGGAACAAAAAGATAATTGCGGGAACGATAACCAGCGCCGTGCCTATTCCCGGCACCAAAGCGACTATCGCGGCCACGCTTCCCCAAAGAACGGCATTGGGAACTCCAAAAATCGTAAATCCTATGCCGGTGAGTATTCCTTGAAGGAGACCGATGGTGAGATTACCCTTTACGATGGCCGATACGGCAGATTGAAGTCTCAAAACGATTAACTCATTATCCTTATCATCAAGCGGACTTAATGCAACAAGGTAATCTTTTAGCTTGTGCCCATCCTTTAAGAAAAAATAAAAGGCGTTAAGAAATACGAACACGTTCAAAAGTATTTTTACAAAACTTGAGAAAATCCCGCCAAGATGTTGAACCAAGACTCCCAATCCCTGCTTAATATGTTGATTGATATTCAACTCAAATGTTTCCGGAATCGGCAAAACGAGACGCGCTTGATCCAAAACTCCCTCAACCACCGCAACCAAATCATTTCGGTTTTCGCCCGAGAGTGTCAGATAGAGCCCTGTTGATTCTTTCAATATCAGAGTCCCAAGAAACGCTATTGGTAAAACAAAGAGAATTATGGCGGTAACGGTTGTGGCAAAAGCCGCAAAACTCGATCGCTCTCGCGTCAAACTCAAAAATTTTCCGTAGATAGGCTGAAAAAGAAAAGCGAACACAGCCGCCACAATAAGAGGAATTAGAAACGGCTGAACGATAAAATACACAACAACTATCGAAGCTGTGAGACAGAAAAGTAAAAAATAATTTGAATGTTGGTTATGGTTCATAATTATTTCCGAAATAAGTCACGCACAGAAACATTCAACGATTTGGCAATTTTCTCAATGTTTTCCAGCGTTATATTCTTTTCGGCTCGCTCAATCATACCGATATATATTCGGCAAACGAGCCATTCTTACGGGGACGGACGGGATTTTTGGCAGCGGCTATATTTTTTCTAACCTCTTTACTCTTTCTTCCACCAGCGGATGAGTCGAGAAAAGTCTGTCAAGAGCGATGGTTTGAATGGATTAACTATAAACATCTACACTGTAGCTTCATATTTCAGTGCCCAATTAAGGGATGAGCACAGGAAGATTAATGAAGTTTTTTAAAGAAGATTTGGGTAAAATACTTTAGAATGATAGTTATAATGTTAGTCAATTATAGTAATATTTCTGATGGTCAATTCTATTCTCAAACATTCTTTTAAGACCTGTTGTAATCGTCAGCAATACGTTCAATGTCGTCTTCATTATGTTCACCAAATGAAACCTCTACGATAACAGCATTAGTAAGAGCCTCAATGCGATGTAACTCTCTCTTCTTGATGAAAATGGTTTTTTGCGGAGTCAATACGCTCTTCTTGTTTCCTTTTTGAACTCTCACCTCACCTTCGGCAACAATCCAAAATTCACTTCTTTCGGCGTGTTTTTGCAGACTCAACAAATGCCCTTTTTTGATAAGCAGAATTTTCAGATGCCATTTTCCTCTACTTTCCGCAAAATCATAAAACTTCCCCCAAGGTTTGCGTACAATATTGTGAAGTTGTTTTATATTAATCTTTTTCATTGTTCCAATTTTTATGTCTTGGAGATTCTGTAAACAAAATAATCAAATTAGTGATAAGCTTTTCTGCAATTAGTGTGTCTGCGGGAAAAAACTTCCTTTTAGGGCACCTAGAACTTTCCCCTATACCTACTCTTGTTAACTAAAATAGCGGCTCCAGCCTCCCGCAACAATTCGTAATGGAAAAGTTCGCTACTAAAATTTTATAAAGGTATGGTTTTCTCTGCGTATTTTTTAAGTAACCAGGAACTTGACTGGATTTTTCCGCCTCTACCAACATTAAAAATCATTTTACAGTCAATTTCATTACATACGGCAACTTCGGGTATATTATCTTTGGTTCGATCTCCTCCATTTGCAAAAATATGTGGGCGAACTTCTAATAATTCTTTACAAATACTCATATCTTTTGAGTTTTCAGAATGTTTTGTGACCACCACTTTATCGACGCAACCTATTGCTTCTAAAATTTCTTTTCTTTCATCTTGCGGCATAAACGCACGCCCTTTTTTTACCTTGAGCCAGTTATCGTTATTTAAAATAACAACCAATACATCGCCAAATTTTTTTGCTTCTTTAAACATTCGGATATGGCCCACGTGAATTGGGTCAAAACCTCCGCTTACGGCAACAATAATTTTTTTGTTTTTCTTTTTGATAGTCATATTAGTATTTAGAAGCTTTGAGCATTTTAAATAATTCCTGAAGCGATATTGTGGCCACGCCAATTACTTTATCCGCTCCTCCATAGTATATGAATACTTTATCTTTAATAAGAACCGCCCCGCACGGAAAAACAACATTCTGGATTTGTCCCTCTTTTTCATACAGCATCTCGGGTTCTAAAAGCGGTTCATCAGAACGAGCAATGATTTTTTTTGGGTTCTTCAAGTCAAGCAAAAGCACACCTACCCGATAAAATTTATCTTCTTCAGAAACCCCATGATAGAAAAGAATCCAGCCTTCTTTGGTTTTGATCGGTGGGGCGGCTACGCCGACTTTCAGGTCGTCCCACATTCCTTTTCTTGTGGTAATCCAACGATATTCTTCCAATTCTTTCATAGCCTTAAAATTCAGATCGCGAACGAATGCCAAATCAATATCGTCGCCGATTCGATGAACGATAATATATTTCTCATTAATTTTTTCCGGAAAAAGAACGGCGTTTTTATTAGCAAAATCGTGTGGCGAAACGGTAATTGGCCTTGACCAGTCCCATTTTTTCTTCAGAAAATTTTCAACCATAATCCATGTCAAAGCCACGCGTGGAGGATTTTTACCATCAAAAGCGGTGTAAAACATATAAATCTTATTGCCGATTTTGGTAAGGCGGGGGTCTTCACAACCAGAATTTCCTCCCGGCTGATTTTTTTGTTCAAACGATTCTCGGGGAACATAAATAGGTTCCGTCAAACGTTCATCAATGTGGACGCCGTCTTTACTTGTGGCATAGCCCAAAACCGAAGTGTTGTCTTCAGACATTGCGCGATACACAATATGGACTTTGTCGTCCAGATAAATGGCACCGGGATTAAATGTCGCTTTAGATTCCCATAAATGCTCCTTCTTTGCTGTAATAATCGGGTTTTCTTTAGCACGGTTGAGTTTAATTGATTTTCCGCTTCCTAAAATCCTTTCCATTAAGATGGGGAGGTCAATAAAAGCAAGGCAACAGGTAGTATCAGTTGCTCCGTAATAAAGATGAATCAGATTTTTTTCCAAAATCGCGCCTGCGGGGAAAATGACATTGGGCACGAGACCGATTCTCTCATAATATTCCTCCGGTGTTAAAAGCGGTCTCTTGGTACGACCAATAATTTTGAGCGGGTTTTTGAGATCAAGAAGAACCGCTTCAATGGTAAAAAGCCGCTCTCCAGAGAAATAATTTTTAATATAGGAATAAATCAAAAGCCAACCACTTTTAGTTTTTATAGGTGGAGCACCGACTTCAATATGATCTTGAGGCCTGCGTTGGAGCGGCAACGAATATCTTTCGAAATTCTTGTACCATTTCTGCCAATAACTTTCCGACCATAAATCACTTTCTTTTTCAAAAGAAGCGAGGCAAATCTGTGCTGGTGGCTTATCGGTGTGAACAGTAAGCACGGCCCACATTTTTCCATTTATCTTTTCCGGAAAAAGCGCCATTGCCTTGGCATTGAAGGGCGTAACGAGATGTTTCTCCTTAATTGTTTTCAAATCCCTGCTTATCGCAAGACCTATTTTAATTCCTTCGGTTTTTGGAGGCCAAACGGAAAGCGCCGTGTAGAAAATATAATATTTGTTGTTAAGTTTGGTGACTCGAGGATCTTCACAACCAAATTTTTCCCAAGATTCTTCCGGAATGATAAAATGCCGACGATTTGAAAAATTAACTCCGTCTTTGCTTTGGGCAATGCCGATATTCGAAACCATTAACTTTGTTTGAGCAAGAGCGTGATAATGTGGCAGAGAAAGAGCACGGTAAAGAAGATAGGTTTCTTTTCCTTTCTTTATCGGACAGCCATTAAAAACCGCTTCCGCTTCCCACGACTGGTCTTTATTTGGCTTTAATATTGGATTTTCATCCGAGCGTTCAATAAACATATTATTTTTTCTTTAGGGTTTTAACTTTAAGTTTCGGCTTGGTCTCTTTTACCAATGCTTCAACAAATTCTTCGAAAGGGGCCGAGGCAACGCAAACGTAACTATCCGCGCCACCGTAATACACAAGAAGCGAGTCATCTTTTACCACCGCTCCGGTCACATAAACAACTCCTGGTTTGAAACCAACATTTTCATAAAATTCATTCGGTTCTAAAACCGGTTCCCTTGAACGACTAAGTATTTTAGTCGGATCGTTAAAATCCAAAAGCATCGCCCCGACTTTATACTTACTAAAATCACATTCCTCCATCGCTTGATAGAACACCAACCAACCGTATTTAGTTTTCAAAGGTGGAGCGCCTGCTCCCCTGACCCAACTATCCCAGCAATTTTTTCTGATTTTACTGTTATAGTAACTTTTAATGTATGTTCTGCCGTTAAAATTTAAATCATCAAAGTAATCTATTAAAATTTCTGGGTTAATGCTGTGCAAGATGGCATACTTGCCGTTTATTTTTTCTGGAAAGATAACCCAATTCTTATGAACTTAATTTCTGGGTTAATGCTGTGCAAGATGGCATACTTGCCGTTTATTTTTTCTGGAAAGATAACCCAATTCTTATGAACTTCCCCGGGCGGCGAGATTAATACCGGCGGTTTCCAATTCCACCTCTTATTTAAAAAGTCATTAACTTTTATTGAAGCAAGCGCTACCCGCAATCCTTCATCGCATGCAGTATAGGTCATATAAAGTGTATCTTCCTCATTTACTCTGACAATGCGGGGATCTTCGGCTCCCCCAAAACTCCCGCCGGAAAAATAAGAGAAGACATTGAAAGAAGGACGCTGTCCAGTTTGGTGTTCATAAATCGGATAAGAAAGCCGATCATCAACATAAAAACCGTCATTTGAAGCCGCATAACCAAAACGGGAAAGGCCATCTTCTCCGATGGCTCTGTAGAGAAAATGAACTTTGTCGTTAAGCAAAATTGCACCGGGATTGAAAGTTTGCCAAGCTTCCCAACTGTTTTCAGTCTTTGACGAGATTATCGGATTCTCCTCAAATCTCATCAGCGTAGCTGTCTTTACTGCTTTTTTCTTTTTAGAAACATCTTTCTTCTTACGCGCGGCAACTCGCTCTGCAGGAAGTTTTATTTCTTTTTTTATCTTCATATTATTTATATTTTATTATAAAATTATTCGCTGTGTAAACTTTTAATTTTGACGCTGAACAGTGTTTCTTCTTGTCCTTTTTTCTCTAAATATTCTCAATTCCTTCTTAATTTCACCTAGTCGCATTTGTATGTTATTTAATATTTCAAGCTCTGTTTAAATTTCGAGGCGATTTTTTCATCCAGTCTTTTTTCTTTTTTAAGTCCAGAAATAATATAGAGTTTCGCTATCATGATTTAGTATATTTAATTTGTACTATCCAACCACTTTGGCAACGAACTGATTAGAATTAATAGTTGTTGATTGATTAACTGTTCGACTCTCAGCTGATCTCTGGGGCTTATCAGATCGTGCTTTAGAATTTTCTTCTGATGAGATTCTTAATTCTAATTTTAATAATTTTTGCTTAGGTGTCAAGTAACCAATTCCTCCATGTCTTCTCTCGAAGTTGTAGCGATACATATATTGATGAAGCTTCAGATTAAATTCTTTCCTTTCTTTTTAAAAAATATCTTCAGTTACAGATAAGGTAATATAAATAAAGTCCCCCACTTTAGAAGTGGGGGATTTTAAAATATCTATCTACTTTTTAATAATTTTCTTCTTGGTAGCTGGCTTTTTCTTTGGGGCATTACTCTTCTGAATACTAGACCAATAACTCTTGAATTTCTTGGATAATTCTTCAACCTCTTTCTCACTGATGTCCTTTGCTTTCTTGTATTTATCAGTAACTTGATCAACTATTTCCTCATAAATATCCTTATTAACTTCTTTGAGGGATTCAACTTTTTCTAAAACTTCTCCCTTCATTTTGAGCATCCACCCCTTTAGTTTCTTTCTGTTTTTGCCCCCTTTAGGACCGTACAGGAAATAGCCAGCAACAGAAGTGGCTGCTACCAAACCTACGATAGTGATATCTTTTCCCACCTTTTTGATCGTGGCTTCTTTTTTTGTTACTTTTTTCTTTGCCATATAATTACTTTTTTTTAGTTTTATTGCGACCTTTAGGTTCCAAAAAATTTTTAGAAATATTTTTAAATAGCCTAAAGAAAATTAGGGCACTAGTCTTTGTCTCTTTCCTAATCTCTTCAACATCAGTAATTATTTTATCTCTAACCTTATCAGTACCTGAAGATATTTTTTCAGTTTGATCTTTTAAAATAGAAGATATGATTTTTAAATTCTTTAATATCTTATAAGCAAAATATAATGCCATCGCTATAAATATCAACCAAAATAAAGTTATGAGTATTACTGAAAATCCGGTGATAAAAAAGAATAAATCTGATTTTACAAATGATTCCATAAATAATATAAAAGCTATTTATCAATTTAAATAATACCAACCACTAGACAATTAATTATACCACAGTCTTATAAAAAAGAATGCTGTGGATAACTTAAAGAAATGAAAAGAGCTCTTAAGGAGTCTTTTAATTTCGGGAAATCTTTTTTTAATTTTCCCTACATTCGCCTCTTCGTCAAACCATACGACGAAGACCCCCTTGTGCTCTTCAACATGAACACAAGTTTTTAAAACCCAAAGAGTCTCTCTGTTCTCATGGCCCGCCGTAACTTTTATTAGCCCAGTGGTAGTTTATGATTACAAGTAAAATACTATCCATTAAGCTTCCCTGTCTCTAAGTCTAAAGTATTATCAATACGAATTTTTCTTACAAAATCTGGCACATGACTTACTACAATCATAGCTCCGTCATATTTGTTTAAAGCCTCAGCAATAATTGGAATATGGCGAAAATTTATATGATTGGTTGGCTCATCCAAGATAAGAAGTCCTGGCTTTTGCAAAACAAGCTTGGCAAAAGCAACTAGTCCCTTTTGTCCTTCAGATAAATCTCCTATTTTTTTCTTTATTAATTCGTCAGTGATAAGAAATCCGGCTGCTATACTTCTCATTCCCTGTTCTGTTTGATCCTCAGCAGTTTGAAAAAGAGATTTATAAACAGTATCTTCGAAATTTAAAGTTGAGAAATCTTGACGATAATAACCCACCTTTATATCAGGAGATATCTTAGAGCTACCTGAATTATTTTTTGCAATTAATTCCAAAAGAGTGCTTTTACCAATACCATTTGGTCCCTTTAACAAAAGATGTTCATTTCTTCCAATTTCTAGATTTATACTTTGCTCAATTATTTTATCTCCCCTAATAGACTTGAATTTAAATATTTTGAGGATTACTCCAGACATCTCAGATTGTGACGGGATAATAAAAGGTCTAATCGTTTTGTCTTCTTTTCTTGTAATAACTTTCTTGCTTTCAGATTCTTCTGCTTTTTCCCTCATCTTTTTAGCCACCAGACGCAACTTCCCTCCCTTTTTTGCGAAAAAGTTTGCCTTTTCCTTATTCTCTATAATCTCCTTTGCAAGTTGTGCGTTTTTCCTATTCTCTCTTTCTTGTCGAGCGGTGATTTGCTTTTGCACATCGAAGTAATTACCTGTATATTGTTCCACTTTTCTTGTGAATGTATCAAGATACAAAACACCATCTGTAAAAGAATTTAAAAAAATAGCATCATGAGAAATGACTATACAGGTCTTTTCGTATTCAATTAAAAATTTTGCAAGATGCTCTATTCCTTCTTTATCTAAATTATTGGTTGGTTCATCAAGTAAAAGAAGATCCGGATTTTGAATAAGAGCGGAGGCGAGCAATAATCTTGCTTGTTGACCACCCGATAAAGACTTAACTGTTTTATCATGTGAAACTTTAAGATTGACCACATCTAAAACACTGTCTATTTTCACATCAATATCGTATATTTTCTTTCCAAGAGATTTTGAGAGATATTTATGAAAAAAGTCTCGAACCGTAAGATTCATTTCATCCCGAAGAATTACTTGCCGAGCAATGGCAATAGAAATATCATTATCAGCAATTACAGTTCCATCCTCTGGTTGAATATCTTTAGTGATAAGGCTAAATATAGTGCTCTTTCCAGCACCGTTTTGGCCCATAATAGTGGTTTTAGTAAATTGACGAATAGCAAAGTCAACCTCATCTAAAAGAGGGTTGCTTTCTTCATAGCCAAATGAAACTTTATTGAATTTAAGGATTGATTTGTTTTTCATAACAGTTTAGAGCATACGACATGTTTTTAAAAAAGAAAAGGACTATGCCTATTAAAGATATTATTAATTAAAATAAAAACCCGACATATATTTCGGGTAATTAATTAATTACGACTATCCTAGAACTGCTCACACTTAATTTGAAAATATCCTTTAGGATGATCACAAGATGGACATATTTCCGGAGGATTAACACCTACATGTTCTCTACCACACTCAAGACAATACCAAGTAACTTCGGTTTCTTTCTTAAAAATAGTCTCCCTATTAAGTTGCTCTAATAATTTTAAGTACCTTTCCTCGTGATGCTTTTCTGCTTCAGCAATGGCTCGCAGTCTAGCAGCAATCCTAGAAAAACCCTCTTCCTTAGCAGTATTAGCAAATTCTGGATACATTTCACTGTGTTCATAATTTTCCCCTTTAATAGCGGCTTTTAGATTCTCCTTAGTTTCTCCAAGAATTGTAGGACAACCCGCAACCACTTCTATTTCGTTTAACTCAGGATTATTATCTTCACTCTTTATTTCATTAATCATCCGCATGATCCATTTAGCATGTTGACGTTCATGCTCAGCAGTTTCTTTAAAGATATTGTGAATTTGGATAAATCCTTCTTCTTTAGCCTTGTTAGCATAAAGATCATATCTATTTCTAGCCTGACTTTCTCCAATAAAAGCCATTGCAAGATTTTTAAGTGTTTGATTCATTTTTTTAAGGTTTGTTTGTTATAAGTTCTTCCGCTTTTTTAAATAAATAACCTATTCTAGTTTCTCGAACTACTGCCCCGTATTCTTCTTCAACTTTCATAAAACATAATGCTGATTCTTCAGACAAAACCCAGGTACACTCATTGTCTATAAATTCACAAGCCATTCCTTGTTCCAAGCACTCCATACCGGCAAGAAATTCACAGGTACTTATGGAATCAGGGTCACTTGAACATAATTCTCTAGCACAACCGCCAATAAAACATTCCGATGTTAATAATTCCTCTTCAATTAAAACAATCCTTAATGCTATTCCCTGTGTCGGATAAGTTTGTAGAACTGGCCCGTCTACCCAAATTTCTACCCTTGATCCAATCGTTAATCTTCCAAAATCTATGCTTAGCCCATTTTTGTCTATAATTTCTGTATTTTCTCCTATTGTAAGCCAAATAACTTCACCAATAAATTGATTCGGATCACCGGTATATACATCTCCCTCAATCCCTTCGGCAACTAAAATTTTCTCTTCAGAAAGTGAGTAAATATTTCCTATCATATCAGGTTTATCTATTACAATTTCATCATCGGGCTGATCTGTTCCATTAGAAATCATATGGATTCCATAGAAGATTAGTGCGAATAGCAAAACAATACCTAATAAAATATAAATTGATGATTTTTTCATTCTGATATATGAATTTTAATTGCTATCTTAATATATCATAAAATTAAAGACCAAACAATATGTTTTGATAAATAAATTTATTTTGTTAATTAATTTACATTTATATAAAGAGACAACGAAGAACTCACCAGAAACAATATGTTTTGATAAATAAATTTATTTTGTTAATTAATTTACATTTATATAAAGAGACAACGAAGAACTCACCAGAAACTGGATTTTAGAAGGCAACTAAGCCAAAAATTTCGTCTTGCTTCTTTATTTTTTAAAGCGACGCGGAAAACCTCCTCAAAAAGATAAAAAATGTATGTCGGACAACGTTTCCCGATGAAACTTGGGCCGGAAAGAAAATTTTACTCATTATTATATTAATAAAGGAAATTTTCTGGAGCCGCTCATCGTGTTGTTGCCTCAACAATTCTAATATCTTATCTTTGAAAAAATAAAAAATTCCGAAGATTATTATGATTATTAAAAGTAAAAATTCCATAAGTGGTAAAAAATTATTAAATTATTTTGGATAATGTTTTTGGCTATGCAATGTTGCGACCGTAGGGAGTAATATAGGTAAAGCGAAGCGGAACCGCATAGCCAGTGTTATATGATGTTTAGACCACCATTCATTTATCCTTTATTCCAAAAACGTTTGTTGTTTTTCTGCTCTTTATCTTTTAATGCTTGAAACAAATCTATCTTGCAAACATTAGCTAAGTCCAACAAATAAATAAAAACATCGGCTAATTCATGTTCTAGTTGAGCGTATTTATCTTTTTTGTCTTGATCAATTTTTAATCCAACATATTTTCTTAATGCCTTAGCAAGTTCGCCTATTTCCTCAACCATCAACAACATAATGTCGGTTGGTGTTTCTTCATCAAAACCACGTTGAACAATAACATTATGAATGTATTCTTGTAAACTTTTTACAGATGAACGGTTATTGATTGTATTTATTAAATAACTCTTTTTATTCAATAATTCTTTTTTAACTTCAATTGGAGTAGCAACTTTTCCAGAAAAAAGTTTTAATGTAAAATCTTCTGATTGTTCTTTTGTATAGATTGGTTTTCCTAGTGCGATAGCCCAACCCAACTCCAGAGTGGCTGAAGCTCCAATATATCCATCTAAATTATAGATATAAAGAGCATCTGCTTTTTCAATTGCATCTAAATGCCGTTGTTCCAAAGTTTTTGGGTCATCGGTATCATCTGTTTCCAAAATGACAAATTCATGTTCAGGATTTATAACTTTTGAAAGTTTTGGTGAAAGAACTTGTATATCCAATTCATCAAATTCTTTTATTATTTTTGAAATACCTTCAAAATATTTTCTAAAAGAACCAGAAACAACGATTGATAGTTTTTTTGATTTATTAGTCATAGTAATTTAGTTAAAGATTAAAATTTATAAAGTTTGGGATAAATCTTATTTTTATAATATCATAAATTTCAGATAATGTTTAAGAATATCTGATGTTTTTGTCTCGGTTCCTTATTATATTTCAAAAAAAGAGACAAAAATATAGGTTGAAAGAATTTTTTACACATTGTTAATAATATTGATAAAAAATTACTGAACCAGACATTCTTTGTTATCTGATGTAAGTAATATTTATTTTACTCCTTACTTTAAAAATTTTCCTTTAATAACCACTTGTTTAGAAAACTTTCAATATCTTGATTGGCAGACCATTGCTTAGTCATTGTCTTGAACATTTTCTCACAACCAGGATATGGCTTAACATCTTTAGAACCAACAATATTTTTGTATGGTTGCCAGTTTTCAATTACTGTATTGAAAGTTTCCGAAACTTGCCATACATATTTTGGGTTTTTGTCTCTAAATTCGTCATTTTCTTTTATTTTATATTTACTATTGATGTAGTCAAAGAAAATAAAATGCAACATCTCATGAGCAATCGTGCTGATCGGATTCCATTTATTGTTGGAATATGGAAAGTAAAAAGTTTTCTCTTTGATATTTCTGGGAAACATCAGATATATAGAAACATATCCAATATATTTTCCTTTTGGCCAGTCGTGCCCTAAAAAAATTTTATCAACAAGACTGTAAAATTTGCACTCAATTTTTAACCATCGCTTTTTTGTTTCTTCAACTCCTTTTAAAATTTCCTTTTCGTTCATTTTATGGATATGCTTCGTGTATTCAGAAATAATTTTGTTTCTTTCGGAAAGAAAAAACTTTTTACTGGTTATATATTGGAAATTTAGAGGCAAAAACCAATCCACGAACTCGCCATGATTAACAAACCGCTTAGCGTTTTGGACGTCAGCTTTTATATCTATGGCAAGTTTCAATTTCGGTTTCATATTAGAGGAAAATTTTTTATTAAAAAGGAAATAAATATTGCTTATTTCAGATAACGTTCAGGTATATGCGAAGTTCCGAGCTTTGAAGAGAGGAGGAATTTGGAGAAAAGGCGGGCTGAGCCTTTTCTTGCATATACCTTGTTAGGCGTCCCGAATGAAGCGAAGCGGAATGAGAGCGCAGCATGG
>JAHXGM010000008.1:0-16370 GCA_019923605.1 Candidatus Nealsonbacteria bacterium
TTGGTGCCCAGAGAGAGACTCGAACTCTCAAGGTGTTGCCACCAGCGGATTTTGAGTCCGCCGCGTATACCAATTCCACCACCTGGGCTAATATCACCATTCTACTGAAAAAGAGGAGATTGTAAACTATAAATTGACATCTTTCCACCATTTGCTATACTAATGCCGACTAAATTAGTCTGGTTTAAGATTATGAAAATATCAAAAAAATCACAATACGGACTTCGTGCAATGGTTTGTTTGGCAAACGAAGAATCTGAATTTTGCTCTCTTCGCATCATTTCTGAAAAAGAAAAGATTCCTTTTAGTTATTTAGAAAAAATATTTTCTAAGTTAGAAAAAAGTGGATTGATTGATTCAAAAAAAGGTGTTCAAGGGGGTTATGCTCTTTCTAAGCCTACCAAGAAGATAAAAGTAGGGGAGATAATGAGAGCGTTAGAAGAAGAATTAGTACTCGTTGAATGTATTGGAGCTAAAGGGGTTTGTTCTAAAGAGAAGTCTTGCAAAACAATAGGTCTTTGGAAGAAACTTCAAGAATCTATGGAAAAAACAATAGATTCAATAACATTATATGATCTAACTAAAGAATAATTATGGCAAAAGAAATATATTTAGACTATTCAGCTACAACTCCAATAGATAAGAAGGTTCTTGATAAAATGTTGCCATATCTTCAAGAAAACTATGGTAATCCTTCTTCAATTTATGCCCTAGGACAAAGGTCTCTTTTCGGTATAGACAATTCAAGAAAAATCATTTCCGAATTTTTAGGAGCTAAAGCCGATGAGGTGTTGTTTGTTGGTTCAGCCACAGAAGCTAATAACATGGCTATTTTGGGATTGATAAAAAAATTAGCTAAAAAAGATCTCCATGTAATAACTTCTAAAATAGAGCATCCGTCAGTTTTGGAAACTTGTCGTGCCTTAGAGAAAGAGGGGGCGTCAGTAACTTATCTTCCAGTCGGTAAGAATGGAATTGTTCAAGTTTCTGATGTTGAGAAAAGTATTCAAGCTAATACTGTTCTTGTCTCTGTAATGTATGCCAATAATGAAATAGGAACTATTCAGCCGATTAAAGAAATAGGCGTATTGATAAAAAGGATTAATGAAAAAAGAGAAGCTAAGAATAAGATATTCTTTCATACCGATGCTGTTCAAGGATCAAATTACTTAAATTGCGATGTTAACGATTTAGGAGTAGATATGCTAAGTTTTAGCGGTCATAAGATTTATGGTCCAAAAGGAATAGGTGTTTTATATGTTCAAAGAGGAACTCCAATTAAGCCTATTATCTATGGAGGAGGTCAAGAACAGGGATTAAGACCAGGAACTGAAAATGTGGCTAGTATTGTTGGAATGGGGGAGGCAATTCGTCTAGTTTCTGATAATAAAGAGGAACAAAAAAGTATTAAAAAATTAAGAGATAAGCTTATAAAAGAAGTCTTAAAAATCCCAAGAGCAAGACTTAATGGGTCCGAAACAGATCGCTTGATTAATAACGCTAATTTTAGTTTTAAGGGAGCAGAAGGGGAAAGTATTGTTATGGCTCTCGATCAAAAAGGTATTTTTGCTTCTACCGGGTCAGCTTGTTCTTCAAATAGTTTAGAGCCATCTCATGTGCTTATGGGGATTGGTCTTTCACAAGAAGAAGCTCATTGCAGCTTGAGGGTGACTCTGGGAAGAAAAACTAAAGAAAAAGAAGTAGATGAATTAATTAAGGTGCTGCCGGGTATTATTGAAAGATTAAGAGAAATATCAGGGAGATAAAACTATGAAAAGCTATTATACAAAAAAAGCAATAAATCATTTTATAAAGCCCAAGAATTTTGGGACTCTTAAGGGTGCTGATGGCATTGGAGAGGTTGGTAATATAAAGTGTGGAGACTTAATGAAGCTCTATATCAAGCTAGAGAAGGGAAGGATTGTTGATGTTAAGTTTCATACCTTAGGTTGTGCAGCCGCAATTGCAACATCTGATGTGATCTGTGAAATGGCCAAGGGTAAAACCCCTGAAGAAGCTTTAAAGATTACTTACGAAGATATTGTTAAAGAATTGGGCGATCTTCCAAAGATAAAGATTCATTGTGCTACTTTAGCTCAAGAAGGATTAAAGAGTGCCATTATTAATTATGAAAAGAAAAAGAAGAAGCAGGACTCCTCTGAATAAGGACCTTACTTTTAGGTCAAAAGTAGTATTATCGTTTGATTTAAACCAAGACCGCCCGAAAGCGGTCTTTTAGGTACCACTAATACTACCTAGCCTTAAGTCTATTGACAGGGGCGTTTCTAATATGATACACTTTTGTTATACTATGAAAAGTAAAAGCAATCTATTAGAACAGCTTAAACCCTTGCCCCATTTCAGTAAAAATACTGTTGTTCAGTTTGGCCAGCAGTTGGGGATCAAGGATTCTACAATTAATGTATATATTAGCCGTTTTTTGAAGTATAAAGATATTGTTCAGCTCAAGAGAGGATTGTATGTCTCTAATGATTTTTTTGATAAAAACAGGAACGATGTTTCTTATTCATTTTATCTCGCTAATGTTATTCGGACCCCTTCGTATATTAGTTCATGGGCGGCACTCCAGCATTATAATCTTGCCACAGAATCAATTTATTCCATCACCTCGGTTACTCTTAAGGTAACAAAAGAATACCATACGAAGGCTGGTAATTTTTCCTATCAGTCAATTAGTAAAGATCTTTTCACAGATTTTTATTTGACAAAAGGAAAGTTTGACTTCTATATAGCTTCTCCTTCCAAGGCACTATTTGATTTACTCTATTTAAGAACTCGTCAGTTTAATAACCTTTCAGTAGAACAGATAAAAGTAATGATTTCAGAACTACGAATAGATATTGATGAGATGAGTAGGGATGAGCAGGATAAATTTTATTTGATGATTAATAAATACTGTCATGAGTGAGCAGATTTCAACAATTCTAAAACGTAAGCTCGATGGTCTTTCAGCCTACGGCTTTAGTATTACCGATCCGGATATAAGGATTAATGCTCTTAAGGAAGAATTACAGTTTTATGTTTTAGATTTTATTTACCATCATCCGGAATATAATAAATGGATAATGTATGGCGGATCAGCACTTCGTATTTGTTATGACCTTGATCGTATGTCTGTTGATTTAGATTTTGAGGTCAGTAATGATGTTAATAGTGATTTTCTTAACGAACTTATGGAAGAGGCAGGAAAACATTTTTTGAAAGTATATGGTGTTGATTCTGAATTTTTGAAAATTAGCATTATTAACAACCGGGGCATAGTGCTTAAATTTCGAGTTGGTAATTTGATTGAGGGTTCTGTCTCCGAATGGATTCACGTAAAAATAGATCTTAACCAGTTTGTCCCAGCTTCTGGTGTGGTGACAGAGCGTATAGCGCAGAATCATGGGCAGTTGTCATTTGTGATACTGACCTATAATCTCTCTTCTCTGATGGCGAGCAAAATTGCTGCCATTTTCCTTCGTGGGACACGTGGTGTAGGTAAAGAGACATACGAAGAAAAAGGACGCGATATCTACGATCTCCTTTGGTATATGAGCAAAAAAATAGTTCCTGACCTTGATTATCTGAAAGCAAAAAAAGTTGAGGAGGCGAGAGATTATCGGACACTTTTCACTAAACTCACGGTGAAAATGAGTAACGTAAGTGATGAAAATTTAAAAAAAGATATCACCCCTCTTTTTTTCGATTCTCGGTATGTAACTAACTGGATTAAAAGTTGGCGCGATACTTTCTTTCAGCTACGCGATGAATATAAGGTTAGGATAGTTTCAAAGTTTGAAAGGGTTCGCGTTTTTGAAGACTTTCGCACCGATGTTTTTTCCTTCGTTTTTGAGTACAACACGAAAGAGGGCGACTATGTGCGTATCATATGTAATTTAAGTGAGCGCTGGTTTATCTTTAAGGATATTGAGGCGTCATTTGCAATTAATAATATTGTGAGTGATAACATCGAGTTATCGGATAGTAGTCATCCGACATTGGAGAAAAAGCAGAAAGAATATGCCTCGCTATTCTATGAGAAGATTGAAGCCTATCTGAAGAAAACTAATCATGAGCTTGTTGGCGACACATTAACGACCAAACTTATTCGCGTAACCGCTGATAACCTAAACCAGAAGGAACAGATTGTTCTTCGGAGGGAGGATTTAATCAAGGGTGACTTTGATGATTGGCTGAAATAAGCTTTTCTTATGCTCAATAAATTCACGAAATAAATATGGCCAGAATTTTGAATAAAAACAAGCAATTTAACGGCCTTCTTAAAAAAAAGGTCTTGGTTGGTTTGTCCGGGGGAGTTGACTCTTCAGTTGCAGCCCTTCTTTTAAAAAGAAAAGGATTTGATGTTGTTGGTGGATACATGAATCTTGAGGCTGAAGATAACCGATGTTGCTCTCTTGAATCAAGGAATAGAGCCAAGGCAGTAGCAGATGTTTTAGGCATACCTTTTTATTCTTTTGATATGCGTAAAGAATTTAGAAAAAAAATAGTTTCTAAGTTTGTAGATCAATATAAAAGAAACATTACTCCTAATCCTTGCGTTGATTGTAATAAAGAAATTAAGTTTGGATTATTCTTAGAAAAAGCCCTTGCTCTAGAATTTGATTATGTTGCTACCGGTCATTACATCAGAAAGGATAAAAAAGATCAGACAAACAGGATTCTGAAAGGAAAAGACCCTAAGAAAGACCAGTCATATTTCCTATGGAGACTAAATCAGACACAGCTTGATCGGATTCTTTTTCCTTTGGGAGAATATACAAAAGAGAAGACCAGAGAGCTAGCGAAGAAATATAACTTACCAACTTTTGATGCAAAAGAATCTCAAGAGGTCTGCTTTGTTAAGAGCACAGTAGCTGAATTTTTAAAAGAAAGGTTAGGTGAACGAAAAGGTAAAATCATTAATCTTGATGGTAATGAATTGGGGAACCATCAAGGGATATATTTTTATACCATTGGACAAAGAAAAGGATTAGGTCTTTCTGGTGGACCATATTTTGTTGTTGGGAAAGATATTAAGAAAAACTATTTAATCGTAAGTAAAAATGAATCGGACTTTCTTTCTAGAGAGGTATTCCTTGATCAGGTTAACTGGGTTTCAGGAAAAGAGCCTGATTTTCCTATTCGAGCAAGAGTAAAGATACGATATGGCCACAAACCAGCATTGGCTGAGATTAGAAAGAATAGTATCATCTTTGATGTTCCCCAAAAAGCAATAACCGCAGGGCAATCAGCAGTATTTTATAAAGGCATAGAATTAATTGGAGGGGGAGTCATCTGTGAGTAGGTTTCCTAAATAAATAGGTTTGAGCTTCGGTCAAAAAGCACCTCGTAACTCTAAAGACCACCTTTTAATTAAGGCGGTTTTTTAGTAAAATGATGTTATGAAAGAAAAAAATAAAACTATTATATATCAATCTAAAACAGGGAAAATTGAATTCAGGGGTGACTTTAAAAAGGACACTGTTTGGGGTTCGCTAAATCAGATAGCAGATTTATTTGGTCGTGATAAGTCGGTGATTTCGAGACATATTAATAACATCTATAAATCAAAGGAGTTAGAAAAAGATCCAACTGTTGCAAAAATTGCAACAGTTCAGATGGAAGGAAGCCGAAAAACAAAACGTGAGATTGAATACTACAACCTGGATGTTATTCTATCTGTTGGATACAGAGTAGACTCCAAAGAAGCTACACAGTTTCGCATTTGGGCAACAAAAACTCTTAAACAGCACCTACTCGAGGGTTATACGATTAATAAAAAGCAGATTAGTAGGAACTATCAAAGCTTTATGGAAGCGATATCGAATGTAAGGGCTGTTTTTTCTGAGAAAAAAGAATATGAGGGTGACACGAGTTAAGGTAACCAAGTAGTTATTTGACAGTCTTTTCGTTATAATTTATACTGGAAGTGACCTTTAAGGTGTATAACAGTAAACATATGGACAAAAAACCAACAAAAGGTGAATATTTAGATGTTTTGTTAAGATCTCCCAAGACAGTTTTTTCTGTAAAAGACGTGGTTTTGTTGTGGGGCGAAGAACAAGAACGAAAAGTGGCGCCGAGATTGAATAAATACGCTAAAGCCGGCAAGTTAATAAGATTACGTCGGGGTTTTTATGCTAAAGATAAAAACTATGATCGTTTAGAGTTGGCCACTAGAATTTATACCCCCTCTTATATCAGCTTTGAAACGGTTTTAACTCGGACCGGAATAAACTTTCAAAAATATGATACTATTTTTGTTGCCTCATATATTACCAGAGATATTAAAATAGATGGACAAGAAATATCTTATATCCGCATGAAAAATTATGTATTAAGCGACACCATTGGTATTGAGCAAAATGGCAATGTCGCCATGGCCACTAAAGAAAGGGCTTTTTTGGATAGAATTTATATCAGTAAAGATTATCATTTTGATAATTTAGATATCTTAGATTGGGATAGGGTCTTTAAGATTTTACCGATTTATCATAATAAGCGAATGGAGAAAAAAGTTAAATCTTACTTTAATTACTATAAAAAAGAGCAGGCGATTAATCCTGAGAATATATGACAATTAATTATGCCAAGCACAAAAATATCTTGTTGCAAATTTTAAAAGATATTTATTCCGATACTTCTATTTCTCCTCATTTAGGATTTAAGGGTGGGACAGCTGCTTATTTTTTTTATGGTTTGAGTAGAGATTCTTTTGATTTGGATTTTGATTTATTGGATGAAAGTAAACAGCAGATTGTTTTTCACAAAATCCGAAAAATAGCAGGTAACTACGGCAAAGTGATTGATTCCAGGGTCAAGAAATTTAATTTATTAAATGTTATTTCCCATGATATTAAATCGCAGAATATAAAGATTGAAGTTAATAGGCGGGATTTCAGTTCAAGATATGAGGTAAAGACATTATTGGGCATCTCTATGTTGGTTATGGTGCAGGAAGATATGTTCGCCCATAAATTGATGGCTATGCTGGAACGAGTCGGCAAAACCAGTCGGGATATTTATGATGTTTGGTATTTTCTAAATAATAACTGGCCGATTAATAAAGAAATTGTAGAAAGACGATCCGGTGTTTCTTTTAGAGAGGCTTTACAAAAATGCGTTGATGAAATGGAAAAAATAAAAGATCGTAATTTATTGGTCGGTTTAGGAGAATCATTAACCGATTTGCAAAAAGATTGGGCTCGGTCAAAGTTAAAATCAGAAACCATTTTTTTATTAAAAGCCCGCATGGAGAGCGAGAAATAGTCTATTGTTATCCTTCTAAATTGCTTGTCTTGATTTTTATGGGGGTTATATTAATTCTCGGGGGAATTTATTGTTAACAAAAAGAATTGAATGCTAATTTTTAATGTTTTGAATAACTTAATCCATTGTGCGACTGATTTGAGGAGCTAACCCATTGACAACTAATTTACTAAATGATAGAACCCCCTTATAGGGGGTTTTAATGTAAAATAATAATTATGGAAAAATATACTAAAAAAGACATTCTGAAAAGAATGAATTATATCCAGGGTCATCTGGAAGGTGTTAAAAAGATGATAGAGGAAGATAGATATTGTGTTGATATCATCACTCAGCAAAAGGGAGTAGCGTCAGCCATTAAGAAGGTTAATAAAATGATTTTAGCTAATCATCTTAATTGCTGCATAGTTTCAGCAATTGAAGGAAAAGATAAGAAGAATCAAGAAGAAAAAATAGTGGAGCTTTTAGGAATTTTAACAGAAGAGTAAATATGTTTAAAAAAATAAAAATTAACCTTGAAGGAATTAAGTCAGAAAATGATTCGGACCTTATCAAGAGGGAAGTGGACCTTTTAAAGGGCGTCATTGACGTTGATGTTAAGGGTACTTATGTCTTTATTGATTTTGAAGAAGAAATGATTTCTGAGGATAAAATTTTAAATAATTTAAAAGATCTTGGATTTAAGACTGGGAAAATCGAAGAAGTTCCATTAGTTTTTCAGCATACATATTTTACTAAGGGGACTCATTGTTCTTCTTGTGAAATTATTATCGAGAAGAAAATAATTGAAATTGATAATGTAAAATCAGTTGATGCTTCAACTGATAAAGTTGTTTTAAGTTATGAAGGCGAAAGACCTTCACTTTCCTTATTAAATAATCTTTTTAAAGAAGAGGGATACACCTTCTTTGAAGAGCCTGTTTCGGAAAAGAAAAAATTGAGCTCAAAAGACTTGGTCAATGTTTTTTTAGTTGCTACAGTGGCAATTCTAGTTTTTCTTGGCTTAAGTAGGCTTGGATTAGGTAGTCTTGTTAATATAACTGCTTCATCATCTTTACCATTATTTTTTATCTTTGGAATTATGGCCGGCCTTTCAAGCTGCCTTGCCTTGGTGGGAGGAATAGTTTTATCAATATCAAAGCAATGGCAAGAGAATTATTCTTATAAAAAAACATTCATAGGCAGGGCAGAACCCATAATTTTATTTAACCTGGGCAGAATAGTTTCTTTTGCTTTTTTTGGATTTTTCCTAGGATATTTGGGATCAAGACTGCAATTTTCAATTGCCTTCACTTCAATCTTTGTAATTATAATTTCTTTAGCAATGATAATTTTAGCGCTTCAAATGTTAGGGCTAAATTCATATCGTTTTTCATTGCCTAGGGGAGCTATGAACTATATTAATACTGGAATGGGTAAGAAAAAAAAGAACACGCCTTTTTTTATAGGAGCTGCAACATTCTTTCTTCCTTGCGGTTTTACGGTAACCGTTCAGAGCTTGGCTTTACTTTCGGGGAGCCCGTTACAATCTTCGTTAATGATGCTTTTCTTTGCCTTAGGAACCGCGCCTACTCTTTTTATAATTGGGTTAAGTAGTATTAAGTTTGCTTCAGATAAATTTATTAAAATAGCCGGAATCTTAGTCTTATTCTTTGCATTTTATAATATAAACTCCCAGTTAAATGTTTTAGGTTTTCCTAGTTTAGGCAATGCTTCTTTTAGGGCTATAGGTGGTGAACCAGGATTTCCACCAATTATAAATGGAAAGCAGGTAATTAAAATGGATGCCCTGGCTTTTGGATACAAGCCAAACTATTTCAAGGTTAAGGTTGGGATTCCAGTAAGATGGGAAATAGAGGATAAGGGAACTAGTGGTTGTACTAATGCCATAATTTCAAGAAGTCTTTTTGATGGCGAGATTAAACTTACTCCGGGTCAGACCAGTATTAAAGAGTTTACTCCCGAAAAACCAGGAAGATACATTTTTAGCTGCTGGATGGGACACATTTCTGGGGTTATAGAGGTAGTTGGTCCGAGCTCTGGGGAGGATTCTGAAATAGAATATATTCCGGCAAGTTCTTGTAACTTTTTAGAGGAAGATTATCAATGTAATTAAAAAATATGAATTATAAAAAAATATTACCAATATTAATTCTCGGGTTAGTAATCGTTCTATTATTTCTCTTTCAAGAGAATGAAGAAGTAGTTAATCAAAATAACGATGTTTATCTTCAAGAGTCCAAACAGGAATACAAAGGAGAAAGGGGAGAAACAGTCTATTTAGCTAATGGATTAGCGGAGATAGATATTTCTGATTTAGAGAAAAATGAAGTTCGCTTCTTTAACACCGATCTTTCTGGGAAAAAGGTATATTTCTTTATCGCAAGAGATGGTGAAGGAGTTTATCGTGCCGCAGCCAATGAATGTCAGGTTTGTTTTTCTGCTAGAACCGGATTTAGGCAAGAAGGCGATGAAATTGTTTGTAATAATTGCGGAAACAGATATCCCTTAAATAGGATTGCGACCGAGAAAGGAGGATGTAATCCTGCTCCTATTGATCCTGATATTAAGGCTGAAAATGGCATAATTAGGATTGAAGCGGAGAAATTAGAAGAAATTTCTTATTTATTTTAAACATATGAATAACAAAAAATTCAAAGTATCGGGAATGGACTGCGCTTCTTGCGCGTTGAGTATAGAAAAATCCCTTAAGAAAATTAGTGGTGTAAAGGAGGCCAGTGTTAACTTTGTATCTGGTAAAGTCTCTGTTGAATCTGATAACGTTTCAGATGAAGAAATCAAGAAAGCAATAACTGAGGCGGGTAATTACAAGATTATTGAGGCGGGCGATATTAAATCCATTACCCTTAAAATATCGGGAATGGATTGCGCTTCTTGTTCTTTAAAGATTGAAAAAGGACTTAAGAGTATTGATGGTGTTAAGAGTGCTAGTGTTAATTACGCTAGTGGTAAGGCGATAATAGAATATGATTCAGCTCTGGTTGGCTTGAGTAAAATTAAGGGTATTATTAAAAAGACTGGATATAGTGTTGTTGATGAAAAAGAGAAGGACCCAGAAGGTGAAGAATTGAAGAGTGCATCATTTAAAATGTGGTTCTCAGTTTTCTTTGGCAGCATTAACATGACTTTAATGATGGTTATGATGTTTGTTCCGATTCCGCACCATTTTATTATAACCGTAATTCTAGCTTTCCCAGTAATATTTTTTGCTGGTTGGGATACTCACAAAAGCGCTTTACGTTCAGTTAGGAACTTAAGTCCTAATATGGATACCCTTGTTACTATGGGAACTTTGATTCCTTATCTTTTGAGTTTTTTGGGATTCATTTATCCTAATATAACAACTTTTGTTGAAATGGCCACCTCTATTCTAACCTTTCATTTAGTCGGAAGATTTCTTGAAGCAAGAGCTAAAGGAAGAGCAAGTTCAGCTATTAAGAAGCTTATAGAACTCGGCGCTAAAAATGCTCGGATTATTGAAAATGGGGAAGAGAAAGAAATTCCTGTTGAGGAATTAAAGATTGATGATGTAATGGTTGTCAGGCCGGGAGAAAAGATTCCAACTGATGGAGTTGTGGTTTCAGGAGAAAGCTATATCGATGAATCAATGGCAACGGGGGAATCCTTACCTGTTACCAGAAAAGAAGGCGATGCGGTAATTGGATCAACTATTAACAAACAAGGGTTTTTAAAGATTAGGGTTACTAAAGTAGGGAAAGATACTTTTCTTTCGCAAATTATAAAATTAGTTGAAGAATGTCAGGGTAGTAAAGTTCCGATTCAAGAATTTGTAGATAAGATAACTGGGTATTTTGTTCCAGCAGTTATTGTTCTAGCAATTAGTACTTTTGCATCTTGGATGATTTTTCCTGAGTTTCACTTATCAATAGCTGAATTTTTCAATTTCCCTTGGACGACCTTAGATGCTCCTATTTTGACTCTAGCGATATTAGCAACAACTGCAGTTCTAGTTATATCTTGCCCTTGTGCACTAGGCCTTGCTACTCCTACCGCTTTAATGGTTGGATCAGGGCTTGGAGCTGAAAGAGGGATATTGATAAGAAACGGAGAGGCAATTCAAACAATGAAAGATGTTTCGGTAGTTGTTTTTGATAAAACGGGAACTATTACCAAGGGTAAGCCTGATGTAACTGATATTATCTCTTATGCCGGTTTTTCAGAAGATGATATTCTTTTTTACACCGCATCAATAGAGTATTTATCAGAACATCCTTTGGCTTATGCAATTGTTCAGCGAGCCAAGTCAAAAAAAATCAATTTAGCTGATGTTAAAGGATTTTCATCTATTTCAGGCAAAGGAGTGGTTGGTAAAATTGAAGATAAAGAAATTTTGATTGGTAACAGAGCCTTGATGGAGGAGAAGGGTATTGATAATAAAGACTATTACAAAGATCAGGAGAAGCTTGAGATTGAGGGAAAGACGGCAATGATAGTTTCAATAGAGGGAAGAGTTGCTGGAATTATTGCCGTTGCTGACACTATAAAAGAAGGATCTGAAGAGGCGATAAAAGAGATTAAAGAAATGGGAATTAGTACTGCCATAATAACGGGGGATAATGAACGTACAGCTAAGGCAATAGCTCAAAAGGTTGGAATAGACCATGTGATTTCAGGGGTTTTGCCCGATGGTAAGGTTGATGAAGTAAAGAAGCTTCAAGAAAAATTCGGAACCGTTTCTATGGTCGGGGATGGAATAAATGATGCACCAGCTCTAAAACAGGCCAATGTCGGAATTGCAATTGGGACCGGAACTGATATCGCAATAGAATCAGCTGACATTATTTTAATAAGAGGTGATTTAGGGGGAGTTGTATCAGCTATCAAGCTATCGAATGAAACTTTTAAGAAGATAAAGCAGAACTACTTTTGGGCATGGTTTTATAACGCTGTTGCTATTCCAGCTGCAGTCTTTGGGTTACTTCATCCAATAATTGGGGCAGGAGCAATGGCTTTGAGTTCATTGAACGTGGTGCTTAATTCTCTTAGATTGAAGAAAGCTAAGATATAGATTTGTCGGCAGTTACCCTATAATATGTTTAATGGGGGGGCGATATTTCTGCCTCTTCATTGCATATCATCGTCTAGATTGAGTTAAATCTTCCTCTTGAATAACCATAAATGAGATCCTGTGTCCTAAATTATGATTTGATGGAAAAAGTTATTTTAAAATTTAAAACTTAGAATTCAAGTAGCCACTCCCATAATGGCTTGAGCTGTATTACGTTACCGTCTTTTTCTACTTCCCGTTTTTCGTGCCACGTGAGCAAAGTTATTTTCTTTACTTTTAACTCATTGCCTGCTTCAAATAATGCTTTCGTTTCTCTCTGTTCGACATCGGGATTCGTCAGGTCATAGCAGACTTGTATCAGTTCCATTACTTGATATCCATTTTTAACTACAAAATCTATCTCTCGGTCATTGCGAGTTTTGTAATAAAATAATTCGCGACCGGTTCGATTACCTCGTTTTACTAGTTCTGTAAAAACAAGATTTTCCATGAGCTTGCCGGTATCAGGGGAGTGCTGGACTGCCTTTGCGGTTACTAGTCCATTGTCCACTACGTATACTTTCTTTGATGATTGTATTCTGGTGCTGACTTTCGTCGAATGTCGATCCAAAGAAAAAATCAAATATGCCTCGGTAAGATAGCCGAGGTATTTCGCTAGAGTGACATCGCTCTTAAAGGCTAGAACATTGGCAAGTTTTCTTGCAGAGTACGGATTAGAAACATTGTTTATAAGGTAGGATCCGAGACTATCAATTTGCGTAGAAAAGCGGACTTTGTGTCGCTTAATTACATCCTTAAAAAGAACTGCGTCAAACAGCACGTCAAGATAGCCCCGAGGCTCGACATCTTTCGTCACAATCTCCGGATAACCACCGTTTGCCATATATTGAGTTAGGTATCCAAGAAGTCTTGCTTTTTCATCGGGCAATAAAAGTTTGTCGGCCGAAACTTCGTACTGTCTAGCTTTCAAAATTTCTCTAAAATCAAATGGCAATATTTCTATTGGAATATGCCTTCCAGTGAGATGTGTAGCGAGTTCTTTTGAAAGTAGGGAAGCGTTAGATCCGGTCAGCACTAAATTATAGCCTAATCGGTGTAAGCGATTGACGAATAGTTCCCAATTAGGAAGATTCTGTATTTCATCAAAGAGAATATATTTAGTATCTCCATATACTTGCTTGAGCTCCGAAAGAAGCTCATCAAGGTCAATCTTTTCTTCTCCGGGGAGTGATTCATCGTCAAAGTTAAAGTATGCGAAATTATGAGCTTTGAGAAGCATTAAGGCAAAGACAGATTTACCCGCTCGACGCGGCCCCAGAATGACCTTTATGAGGTCAGAAGACATCAGCTTTTGAGCGTCTTTCTCTTTGGTACGCTCTACGTAAGAAAGAGAGAGAAGCCTGTCCCTGTCCTGTTTTTGCTTGGAAACTGTAGCTTTTAGCATAGTATTTATATCGTACTATGCACTTTATTCTTTTTATGCATAGTATAAACAGTATAATATGTATAATAAGTAAAAGCAAGCCATAATCTTATCTAATATAAAAACAAGGTTAAAGTGCAGAGAGATCTGGGCAGTCTTGTCCAATACAAAACAACCCTGAAATGAAACTTGTTTCTAACACAAAACAACCCTGAAATTGATGTTGTATATAAAGGTAAAAAGATAGAATATGTGGGTTTTTCTCATACACCATCTTTTGGAATGCAGAAAAATGCAGATTTTTCGGTATTGTTAACTCCTGATGATATAGAAATTTCAAGGAAAGAAAACTATTTTTAATTCGGGTGAGTTTAATAAAAATTCAGTTGTTGCAAAAATTGCAACAACTGTTGATGACGGAAAAAATATCAAGTTGATTACTACAACCTAGATGTTGTTTTATCTGTTGGATATAGAGTAGATTCTAAAAAAGCTACACAGTGAAAAGCGGAAAGTAATCCTAGAGAAAAAGATAAGATGACTAAATTAGTATTGTTATTATTAGGAAAAGAAAATAATTGGATTTTCAAAACTGGCTTGAACTTTGACTAATCCTGGGAGCATAATAAGGAGGATGGCCATTTAAAGTTGTGTGGGGGGTTTGTTTGACACGTGTTTAGTTCCTAGTATACTAGGAACTAGGAACTACTTTATATGGAAAAGAAAACAAGCCATAAAATAATAAATTATCTTAAAGAAAATAAGCAAGCCAGTGGATCAGAACTCGCTGATTTTTTGAATATTAGCGATCGGGCGGTAAGAAAACAACTTAAAAATCTTTTAGATGAAGGAATTGTTTATAAAGCAGGTAAACCGCCAAAAGTTTTTTATTTAATAAAAAAAAATCAATCAGCTCATATAACGAATCTCTTTGTTCTATCTGATAGAAATAAAAGAATTATTGAAGAAAATTATTTAATTATAACCCCTAGTGGCGAAAGAAAAGAGGGGGCAGAGGGGTTTATCTATTGGTGTAATAAGAATAATCTAGATATTAGTAAGATAGCTGATGATTATATTAAAACTTTTGAAAAATATAACAAATATAAAAAAGAGGGAGTCATCAAGGGAAATGATAAATTTCAAAATACTTTTAAAGAAGTTTTCTTGGACGATGTTTATTACCTAGATTTTTATAACATTGAAAGGTTCGGAAAAACCAAACTTGGACAGCTCCTCCTTTATGGAAAACAAAGTGGAAACAAGAAGATAATAAAAGAGATTATAGAAATGATTAAGCCCAAGATAGAAAGAATAGTTAAAACCCATAGAATTGATGCAGTTGGCTTTATCCCATGGACAGTAAAAAGAGAGGTTCAAATTATGCGTGAGCTTGAAAAAGGGTTGAAGTTAAGTATAGGAAGAATAAAAATAGAAAAAATAAAAACAGAAATAACTGTTCCTCAAAAAACACTAAGTAAGCTTGGTGATAGAATTGAGAATGCAGAAAAAACTATTGTTTTGACAGAGAAAATAAAATATAAAAACATTTTACTAATAGACGATGCTGTTGGCTCTGGAGCAACTATGAATGAAACAGCTAGGCAAATTAAGAATAGGGGAATTGCTAAAAAGGTGGTAGGAATTGCGGTAACAGGAAGTTTTAAGGGGTTCGACGTAATTAGCGAAGTCTAGTTTTAAAATATTCTGTTCTTAATTCTTTTAGATACTGATATCTTGATTGCGTGTCCATCATACTTAATTTCGGTTAGAAATTAAATGATTTAACCAATACCGAAATAGTCAGATTTTAGATGATTTAATGCGTTATCTTGCGTAAATCCGCACTGACATGGTAAAAAACAATAATGATTCAGTATGATTTAAAGAAAATAAAATTTGGAACAGACAAGGCTACATTTGAGCGAGGAGTTGATCTCTACCAAGGTGGGAAAGTAACGAAGTTTCAAAAAGGTGGCCGTGTTTTTTCGGCGGTTGTTTTGGGCACAAAGCAGTACGATGTTTTTGTCTCAGAGAGAAATTATGATCGAGGAGAATGTAATTGCTATCTTGGACAAAAAGAAATACTTTGTAAACATATGATAGCTGTGGCAATTTATGCAGTTATGGATGGAAAGCAACTAACAGAAGAGGATCAAAAAGTAACCGACGAATTAATATTTAGTGGTCGGATAGGGGAATTAACCAAAGAAGAAGTATCTGCTATCAAGAAAGAGATTACATCGGCGATGAGCTATATTAAAGCGTACAGAGGGCCATCTCGTATTTGGTTTAGCTATCAGAGTTCTTTACAAGAAGGATGTAACCGCTTATCTTATTTAATTTCCGAACTGCCCGTTAGTAAGCAGACTGCGGATTTATTAGTAAATCTGCTTCTGCGTCTTGATAGAAAACTTTCTGGCGGAGTTGATGATTCTGACGGTACGGTCGGAGGATTTATCTACGAGGTTGTTGATGTGCTTACGAAATATACGGAAATTGACTGCAATTGCATTAAATCGTTTGAGAAGATTTTGGAAAGAGAAACAATGTTTGGGTGGGAGGAGCCTTTAATAAGAATACTTGATGAAGGTATTTTGCAAGAATAAGCAAGCTATTGATAAA
>JAHXGM010000008.1:16532-31718 GCA_019923605.1 Candidatus Nealsonbacteria bacterium
GGAGGAATTAAAGGTACTGTAAGTTTTTATACTGGCGCTATGACAGGAAGTCCTGGTAGGCCCAGATTCATCCTTCATCTACTTATTGATAAGGCTCTTAAAAGTAAATCAAAGGTGGAATTATTTATGATAACTTCTCCAAAAACTTTAGCTACGGTTAATGGACTATTCGGGCCTAAAAAGATGAACATCGCAAGTTTTAAAGAAATGGAGGATTTGTGTAAATCTGATTACTATTCTAGAGAAAAGAAATATCCGGATTGGAATTTTCAGGAAAATCATCAACCATACCCGCCTGAATTAGAGAGAAAATTTATGGCTTATCACCGAAAACGATTAAGTAAAAAATAGTTTTATTTTTTGGGCGGGCTAAAAATAATAATCTCATGAGATTCCTTTACATAGTTAGCGTTACCATTTTTTCTATTTTTTCCTATCCTTGTTTCTCCTTGTCCCATTGTATATTGCCAACTAGGAAAAAATTGCTGAAAATCTTTATAGTATTCCCTTATTGTCGGACAATTATTATACGAAAGGATAAAACCACCTCTGTGGTTTTTTAATAAATCTCTTAAGGTCTCATGAGGAAATCCGTTGTGATGAACAGGGATATTTCTCATTGGATAAATCCCTTTGAACATTTTTGAATCTTTGCCAATGTAATAAGGTGGGTCACAGTAAAGAAAGTCGTCAGGATATTTTTTTATTATATTTTGAAAATCAGCACATTCTACTTTTAAATTTTTCGGCTCAAAATCCCGAATGTTTTCTATCATTCTTTTGTATCTTTTATCGTTTAAGTAAATTTCAGATGACCAGCCCATAAAGCCCGGGCCGTAAGATAAATTAAAATTATAAACATAATAAACTGCTAAAGTTAGCGGATCTAACTTTACTTTTTTCTTCCATACATCATTTAAAATTAAACGTATTTTTTCAAAAGTGGTTTTGTTTGGTTTTAATTTTTTTAGTTTTTCATAGAGTAATTTTGGTTTTTCAATTTGGAATTTCCAATAATTGCAAAGAATATCAAAAATATCATAGCCAATAACTTCTAAATCAAGCTCTTTACTCATTGCTATTTCAATTGAGCCGCCACCAAAGAAAGGAGAGATAACTCTTTTTATATTGTCTGGCAATAATTCTATAACATGACCGACTGCTAAAGTTTTACCCCCCGCGTATCTTATCGTAGAAAGGGCAACTCTTTTATATTTATTTTGACTGTTTGGATTTTTACTTTTTATACGATCTAAAAAGAATTTCTTTTTGCAGGCAAGTGTGTTATCTTTAGCGCCATTTTCCAAATTTCTTATGATTTTAACCACAATACCGCGCACTTCCACTTCTTTTCGGTAAAAGGGCAGCATTTTTTGATTTGCTGGCTGTAATTTAATACGCGATTTTTCTCTGTAAATTTTTTTAAGGGTGGCTTCGTTGTTATCAATAATTGCTACAACTGTTTGGCCATCATCGGCGGTTTCTTGTTTGCGGATTACAACAACATCGCCATCAAATATACCGTCATCAATCATACTATCGCCTTTAACTCGCAAAGCATAATGTTTTTCTCTTGGTGATATTTCTTTTTTAGAAATTGCAATTGTTGAATCTGGTATTTCTATTGCTTCTATTGGTTGCCCGGCAGTAATAGTTCCCACTATTGGGATTTTTACCATTTCATCACGTTTGATTACATCAATAGCACGAGGCTTGTTTTCTTCTTTATCCAAATAGCCAGCATCGCGTAGTTTAGAGATATGGAAATGAACAGTTGAAACAGAGGCAAGTTTGAATTTCTTGCGTATCTCGTCAAGAGAGGGAGCATAGCCCCTTCGTTCTTGGTAATTGGTTATAAAATCTAGGATTTGCTGTTGACGTTTTGTAATCATACATATATTATAGAAAATAAATAGAAAATATACAAATAGTAGTTATCCACATGAGCAACAAACACAAAATCAATTTTATTCTTTGGATTTTTTATAAAACAGCAAAGAAGTTTCGCAATTTTGTATTTCTAAAGCATCTTGGAAGAAAGAAATGGTCGGAGTAGGATTATGCCTAGTTTGAGAGATTGAGATGTATTATATCCACCTGTGTCAAATCATTTAACTGGATGACCGAAATCTTTTTTTTAACATCGACCTTTTGATTAATTTTGTGAAGTTCTTTTAATCTTTCATCAATAGTTCTTTTCAATTGAGCGGGATTTAAAGATTGATAAATTTCTTTTAATTCTTGTTTTTTCTTTTTTGTAATTTCACTTGATCCCAATAATCTGTGATAAGGAGTTTTAGGAGTATCATATTTACGATGGATTCTTCCTCCAATTCTCTCTTTGGAGATTAACTTAATCACCGGTTGAAAGAAGTTCTTGTAGAGTCGCAGGTCGTTGCGATAAAGATTACTTAAAGTAACTAGTTCCTCTTCTGTATCATGTCTAGAATAACCGACAAACTTCTTAACATGAGTCCAGTTTTTCTGTTCAACCAAGCAGTTATCATTCTTCTTGTATGGCCTTGATCTTGAGAAATCCAATCCTTCTTTCAGAGTGTATTTTAACAAGTGCCAATTAATGAATTCTGTCCCGTTATCTGAATGAATCTCTTTCCAAGAAAAAGGATATCTGCTTCTAATCTTCTGTAGGCCCTGAAAGGTTCTTTCTTGTCCCTTTCCCATAACAGCTTCTCCTTCCCACCATCCGGAAGATATATCTGTGATAGACAAGGTATTTATGAATTCTCCAGCAGCTGATTGTCCACAGTGTTCTACTAAGTCAATCTGAATATTTCCCAAAACAGATCTGTTTTGTTCTTCAAATATCTTTACCGGTATCTTCTGGTAGAGCAAGGGATGTCTCTTGCGATGGTATTTTCTTCTCATTCTTTCAATTTCTTTCTGGTGTTTCAGTTTTCTGTCTATGGTAGCAGAACCCATTTTTTTCAACTTGCCTGCTACAACATCTGAACATTTCAGTTCGCCGAGTATTCTTAACTTGTCCGTCTCTGTATCCAGTAAGGACACTAGTCTCTGTCCACAGGGATAATCGAATATTTCCCACATTCTGACTAAGGCTGGCTTAACAGAATTGTCATAATACTGTTTTCTTCTTTTCCTTTCAGAAGCATTCTTATCCAGATTGCTTTTAGGGCGTAGTTTTACTACTAGGTATTTTCTATCTAGCTTGGTTCTTTTCTCGGCTTCATTCAACAGATCTCCTCTTATCTTTTTTGATTTTGTCTTCAAATATTCTGTTCTTAATTCTTTGAGATATTGGTTTCTTGATTGCATATCCATATTAGTAAAATGAAGTTAATTATTAATTACTTCATTCTACTGTAATTAATTTCGGTTAGAAATTAAATGATTTAATCGGCACCTCTATGGTTTGATTTTAGATGATTTAATACGTGCTTATTGACCGAAGAGCCTATTTTTGCTAGAGTAAGCCTGCTTTTATGAGACGATTAATGTTTCACATCCTTGTTGGTATATTAGGAATTTGGCTAGCTACCGGGTTACCTAAAGTTTCATTTGAAGGGGAAATAGCGTCCCTAGCATTAGCGGGGTTCGTGCTCGGGGTTATTAATTTCTTTTTCAAACCTATATTAGATATCCTAACCTTCCCCTTAAAAATACTGACTTTTGGTCTCTTTACTCTTCTTATGAATATGGGGATAATATGGATAATTGATATCTTGATTTTGGGAAATATATTTACCCTTTGGAACCTTTTCTTAACAACAATAATAGTCTGGATACTTAATATCATTATAATTAAAAAGTGATTTTGAGAGTAATACAATGAATATAATTACAATCTTACAAGTAATAGTTTCTATCGGCCTTATCACCTTTGTTCTTCTACAACAAGGTGGATCGGGTCTTGGTTCTACTTTTGGACAAGACGGAGGTGTTTACTCTACTCATCGAGGTGTACAAAAAAAATTGTTTTGGGGAACTGTTATTTTAGCTGTTATGTTCTCCTTACTCGCAATTCTTAATCTTTTGATGTAAGTTTCTTAGATAAGCAAGACTAGATGAGAAATAAAATAAAATCTTTTTTACCGAACAAGTTCCCTAATCGTCAGCAAATTAAATCCCTTCCCAAAATTCTCAATAAAAAAGAGAGATTAATTTTTGCTACTGCCTTTTCTGTTTTTATCATTTCCCTTATATCGCTTTCTACTCTCTTTTATTTAAATAATACCGAGATAGTTCCAGCAAATGGAGGAAAATATACGGAAGGCTTAATAGGATCGCCTAGGTTCCTAAATCCCATCTATAGTTCTATAAATGATGTTGACCGAGATATAACAAGTTTACTCTTTAGTGGACTAATGAAACATAGTACTTCTGGTGAGCTTCTTCCCGAAATGATAGAAGGAATTGAAAAAGAAGGACAAACATTTATTATTAAGCTAAAAGAGGGACTCCGCTGGTCTGATGGCGAAATGATTACTGCAGACGATTTAATTTTTACAATAAAGACCATACAAAATCCTGATTACCGAAGCCCACTTAGACCTGACTGGGTAGGAATAAGGGTAGAGAAAATATCTGATAATGAAGTTCTATTTGAACTAGAACAAGAATCTTCAGCTTTTTTAAACAAACTGTCTTTAAGAATGATTCCATTTCATATATGGAAAGATGTTCCTGCTCAAAACTTCCCTCTTTCACGATACAACCTAAATCCAGTCGGATCTGGACCATATAGGCTCAAGAACATAAATGAGAATCAATGGGGCAAAATAGAATCAATAGAATTAGAGTTAAATCCATTTTATCACGGAAATAGACCACACATTGAGCAAATAACATTCGTTTTTTTTGACAATAAAGAAGACCTTTTAGAAGCGGCTCGCAAAAAAGAAATCCAAGGATTCTCAGTGATTAGTCCTAAGAATTATAAGGAGATAATTCGTACTACTAGGTTCACTGGTTATCGTTTTCATCTTCCAAGATATTTTGCTCTATTTTTCAACCTCGAAAGACCGGGCGATATTAAAGATATAAAAATAAGGCAAGCTATCAACTACGCCATAAACAAGGAAGAGGTTATAGAGCTAGCCCTTTCAGGAAGAGGCACTGTTGTCAACTCCCCAATCCTTCCTGTAATGCATGGACTTAACTTTGAGGGAGATCATGAATTTAATCCGGAAAAATCAAATAAAATATTAGATGAATTAGGTTTGAGAAAAAATACAGATGGTTTTCGAGAAAGAATTATTCAAGAACAGTATGTCTTTTCTTTTACTAAAGACTTAAATACTGGTGCTCAAGGAGAAGAAGTAAGAGAGCTTCAAAGATGTTTAATATTTCTTAGCGAGGATGATTCCGAATTATTTCCTGATGGAAAAATAACCGGATTCTACGGAACCGAGACAAGAGATGCGGTTGTGAGATTACAAGAGAAATACAGAGAAGAAATATTATCACCTTCAGGATTTAGCAAAGGAACCGGGATGGTCGCCGAAAGCACTAGGTTAAAGCTTAACGAGCTCTGTGGTGACATTCCCGAAAAATCTAACGAAATATCTTTTACCATTAGCACTGTTGACCAATTATTAATGATTGAAACCGCTGAAATTATTAAAAAACAATTAGAAAATATTGGCATACGAGTATATATTGAAGCACATGATCGTGGAACTCTAGAGAGAGATGTAATTAAGCCGAGAGATTATGAAATAATTCTATTTGGTAAAGCTTTTGAATCTATTCCAGATCCGTTTCCTTTTTGGCATTCATCACAAAAAAGTGAATTTGGATTAAATTTAGCAATGTACGAAAATGAAAAAGTAGATGTGTTACTTGAAGATATAAGAAAAGAAACGAGTCAAAGTATAAGAAACGAAAAACTAGAATCTTTCCAAGAAATAGTCATAAACGACATCCCCGCAGTATTTCTTTATAATCCAGACTTTCTTTATTTCATAGACTCAAAAATAAAAGCTGTACAGCCCGGTAGACTTATAAATCCATCAGACCGCTTTTTACAAATAGAAAATTGGCACATCAAAACAAAAAGAGTTTGGGTCAAAAATAACTAACAAAAGAATATGAATCTTAAAGACCCCGATATAAGATATCTCTATGATCTCAATAATGTTCTTTATGACCAAGAATGGATAAAAGATGCACCGAATGATGAAGTATACTATATGTATCGTGGACTAGAGAGAAAAGACGAGTTAAGATATGACATAACAGTCATCCCGGCCAAAATGCTTGGTTTTGAATATAATAAAACCAAGGGACATTATCACCCTAAGAGTTACGGGGAATTATATATAATTCTTGAAGGCAGGGCTATTTCTTTGATACAAATTGTAGATGATAAAGGAGAATTAGAAGATGTTTATGCTGTTGAAGCCGAAAAGGGCGACTATATAATCATCCCTCCGGGATCAGGACACATAACCATAAATCCAGGAAAAGAAACTCTTAAAATGGCTAATTGGGTCTATGAGAATTTCGATTCTATTTATCATCCAATAGAAGAAAAAAAAGGTGGAGCGTATTTCTATACTAAGGGTGGCTGGATTAAAAACAAAAATTATAAAAACTTACCAGACCTAAGGTTTGAAGCTCCTATAAAAAAATTTCCTACTGATCTATTTTTCTTAAAATAAGAAAGCCCGAGTGGTGAAATTGGCAAACACGCTGACTTCAGGTGTCAGTGTCGCAAGATTTGGGAGTTCGAATCTCCCCTCGGGCACAACTAAATTAATAAAACTCAAATAATACTTAAAACAAAAAATATGAATGAAAAAACACGAAAAGAACTTCGGGTCATCCCTTTAGGAGGACTTGGCGAAGTTGGGAAAAATATGACACTCTTTGAGTGGGATAAGAAGATACTAATTGTTGATGTTGGATTAAAAATGCCCAATGAAACAATGCTCGGTATCGATTACTTAATACCAAATATCGCGTGTCTAAAAGGCAGAGAAAAGGATATCTTGGGAATAATTTTTACTCATGGTCATTATGACCACATAGGAGCGGTTCCTTACCTAATTGAAAAAATGGGTAATCCGCCAATCTTTGCATCTGCTTTAACTAGAGGAATAATTATCAAAAGACAGGATGGTTTCCCTTTTCAGCCAAAACTTGATATCACGGAGATATCAGAAGATTCTAAAATAGAATTGGGACCGTTTAAATTAGAATTCTTTCATCAAAATCATAATATCGCGGACAACCTAGGTATTTTTATTCAAACACCCGTAGGAAATATAATGCATACGTCCGATTTTAAGTTTGATGCTACACCAACCAACGATAAGCCAACTAATCTTAATCGAATCAAAGAGCTCGCATCAAGGGGAGTCCTTCTTTTGATGATGGATTCAACTGGTGCAGAAAATGAAGGGCACTCACTATCTGAAAAGGTTATCCTAGAAAATCTTGACGAAATCTTTAAGGGCGCTAAGGGTAGAATTATCACCGCAACATTTTCCTCGTTAATCAGTAGAATACAAAACATAATTCACCTCTCCGAGAAATATGGAAGAAAAGTTGCTATAGAAGGGTCTGGAATGAAAACAAATATAGAGATATGTAGAAAATTAAAACACATATCAACCAAGAAAGGAACCATTGTTAAAACAAAGAATATTCTTGATTATCCGGATAACAGAATTACGGTTTTAGGAACTGGAGCTCAGGGAGAAGGAAGGGCTGCATTAATGAGAATCGCAACAAAGGAACATCCCCACTTGAAGTTTCAAAAAGGAGATACTATTATCTTTTCTTCTTCGGTAATTCCGGGAAATGAAAGGACTGTACAGGAATTAAAAGATGATATTTTACGACAAGGAGCTGAAGTTTTTCATTATAAAATGATGGATATTCATGCAGGAGGTCATGCCAATCAGGACGAATTAGAAGAAATGTTAAAAATCACTAAGCCCAAATTCTTAATGCCAATACATGGGCAATTCTCAATGTTTGTAGCTCTTAAGAAATTGGCCATGGAGAAATTATCTATGCCAGAAAAAGATATTATTCTTGCTGATAATGGTAACATCATTAATGTCACACCAACCAGAGCTTTTATTGATAAGGTCACTGTTCCTTCTAATTATATTATGGTTGATGGATTGGGAGTTGGTGATATTGGCGAAGTGGTATTAAGAGATAGAAAGGCATTGGCAGAAGACGGTATGTTTGTTATCATAGCTGTAGTTGATAAACAGCTTGGAAAAATAAAGGGATCACCCGATATTATCTCAAGAGGTTTTGTTTATCTAAAAGAGTCAAAAGACCTTCTTTATCAAACTAGAAAAAAAACCATTCAAATTATAAACAAATTTGCCGGAACAGGCGGGTCAGTTAATTGGTCCTATGCCAAAGACGAGCTTAGGAATCAGATAGGTCAATTCCTTTATGATAAGACAGAGAGAAGACCAATCATTCTTCCTGTCATAATTGAAGTATAAAAAAATGAGAATATTTAGCGGAATCAGACCAACCGGAGAACTACACCTTGGTAATTATATAGGTGCTATTAGGCAGTGGATTAGCCTTCAGGAAAATAATGAATGTATTTTCTGTATTGTTGATCTTCATGCAATAACCACTCCTTATAATCGCGAAAAGCTTCAAGAAATAATTCTTAACCAAGCTATTGCCTATCTTTCTCTTGGCTTAGATCCTCAGAAGTGTGCCTTAGTTGTTCAATCTCATATTAAAGAACATACAGAGCTTACTTGGATATTAGGAACGATTACTCCCCTAGGAGAACTTCAACGAATGACTCAGTTCAAAGAAAAGTCAAAAAAACACAAAGAGTATATTAATGCTGGGCTTCTTAACTACCCAATTTTAATGAGTGCAGATATTCTCTTGTATCAATCAGAGGTTGTCCCTGTCGGAGAAGATCAAAAGCAACATGTTGAGTTGGCCAGAACTATTGCTAAGAAATTTAATAGTCATTTTGGGGAAACATTTAAAATACCTGAAGCAAAACTTGCAAAAAATGGAGCAAAGATCATGTCTCTCCAAGACCCGAGAAAAAAGATGTCAAAGACTGGCTCAGCTCAGGGATGCATAGAATTGTTTGAAGACCCGGAATCAATCAGAAAGAAAATAATGAGTGCCGTAACTGATACTGAAAAAACTGTAAAATATAATCAAACTAAAAAGCCAGGCATTTCAAATCTTTTAACTATATACAGTTCTTTTAAGAGTTGCACGATCAAAGAGGCCGAAAAAGAATTTGAGAATAAGAATTATGCTGAATTTAAAACCAAGGTGGCTAATCTTGTGGTGGAATATCTAGAACCATTTCGGAGAAAAAAGAAAGAGCTTGAATCAAGAGAAATATATGTTTGGGAAATACTAAATCAGGGAGCAAGAAGAGCAGAAACAATTGCCCAAACAACAATGATTGATGTTAAAAAAAAGACAGGACTTACAAAATAGATCCCCTTACTGGGGATCTTCTTCTTTAAGTATCTGCATAATTTCTTCTTTTTTTTGATCAACTATTTCTTGAGTCTTCCCTTCAACATTAACTCTCATAAGGGGCTCTGTATTAGAAGCCCTTATGCTAGCTCGCCAAGAATCAAATTCAATACATAATCCGTCTATTTCAGAAAACTCTCCATCACTATACTTTTCCTTAAGTTCTTTAAATACTCTTTCTTTATCATCAACTTTAGTATTTATTTCTCCTGAAATAAAATATTTAGAAAAAAGAGGTTTCAATAGTTCTTCAAAGCTTTGTCCCGATGATATGATTTCCAGGATCATCAAAAGAGGAATGATACCACTGTCTGCATACCAAAAATCTCTGAAATAAGTATGCCCGCTAGATTCTCCGGAAAAAATAGCGTCTTCTTCTTTCATTCTTGCTTTAATGAAAGAATGACCAACCCTTTCCATAATTGCCTCTCCACCAGCCTCTTTGGCAGCATCCACTAATGCCCATATATATCTTGGGTCATAAATTATCTTACCTCCTCCATTTTTCTCAAGAATCTGCTTTATTAGAATAGCATTGGTATAATAAGGTTCAATAAACTTTCCACTGCCTGTGCAGAAAAATACTCTATCAGCATCAGCATCCCAGGCAACACCTATATCAACATTTGATTTCTTAATGAATTCAACAAACTCTGACCTGTTTTCTATTCTAAAAGGATCTGGTGAGCCCTTGGGAAAACTTCCATCGGGAATATGATCCATACCTACAAGATCAAATTGAAATCTTCCAATATCTCGAACTCTTTCTAGAACAACCCCTTCGAAACCAAAGCTTGGATTATACCCAATTCTAAAAGGCTTTATTTTTTCTTTATCAATAAAATTAACTACAAATCTGGCAAAATCATCCAGAACGTCTTTGTTTTCCAAGCTCCCTCTTTCTTTTTTGATAGACTCTTTGTCTTCAATGATTAAGTCTCTCATTTCAAACATTCCCGTTTCCGAAGAAATAGGGAAAGCCTTGGCCCGAGTCATCTTAAATCCATTATATTCTGCTGTATTGTGTGATGCTGTTACCTGAATACCTCCCTGAAGGCCGTAGTTTCCAACAGCGAAATAAAGCATTTCAGTGGAAATAAGTCCCAAGTCAATCACATCAGCTCCTCCGTCTAATAATCCCTCCACTAGAGCTTCTTTAAGAGCCTTAGAGTGAATTCTAACATCCATTCCAACAGCAATAGGCCCTTTGGGGTCTATCACTCGTAAATAGGCCTGACCTATCTTATAGGCTACTTCTTCATTTATTTGATCAGGATAAACTCCCCTGATATCATATGCTTTAAAAATGTTTTGATTGATATTCATAGAATCATTATATCTTATTAAAAGCCTAAATCCAAGAGCCCTTAGAATTTATTTACCTAAATAGTGTCGAGTAGTATAATGTACTTATAAATAAAAAACTGAGCGTTTTATCTGTGCCAATTTTTTTTACTTGACATTATTTTTAATTAAAATAAAATGTATTTAGAATTAGCAGTCAAGGGTCGCGTCTGCTAAACCTTTAACCACGATAACATATCTAAATATTGATATGAGTCGTAAATAATATGAAAATAAAACCATTACTTGATAATGTATTGATAGAGCCAGCGGAGCAATCCGAACAAAGCAAGGGAGGAATCATTATTCCTAAAACTACTGACAAGGAAAGGCCAGAGCAAGGAATCGTAATAGCTGTTGGCCCGGGGAAAAAAGATCAATCAGGCAACTTCGTCCCAATGAGCCTAAAAGAAGGAGACAAGGTTCTGTTTAATAAATATGGACCAACTGAAATAAAAGTTGATGATAAGGAGTATTTAATAGCCAAGCAAGAAGATGTTTTGGCTGTAATTGAAAAATAATTTTAAAGAAAATATGGCTAAAGATATTTATTATAACGAAGAAGCTCGTAAAAAATTAAAAGCCGGTGTCGATAAATTAGCAAATGCGGTTCGAACTACAATAGGGCCTAAAGGACGTAATGTAATCATTGATAAGGGGTTTGGGTCTCCAATCATAACTAATGATGGGGTTTCAATTGCTAAAGAAATAGAATTAGAAGACAGAATGGAAAATTTAGGAGCAGAAATCATAAAAGATGTTGCTTCAAAGGCTAATGATGCAGCTGGCGATGGAACAACCACTGCTATAATCCTCGCTCAAGCGATTATTTCAGAAGGTCTTAAAAATGTTACAGCTGGGGCCAACCCCTTGGCTTTAAAGAGAGGTATTGAAAAGGCGACTAAAGAAGTCACAGATTATCTTCAGAAAATATCTAAAACGATATCTGATAGGTCTGAAATTGAACAAGTAGCAACTATTTCAGCAGAAGACAGCGAAATGGGATCTTTGATTGCCAAAGTGATAGATGAAGTTGGAAAAGACGGAGTAGTGACAGTTGAAGAATCTCAAACATTCGGATTAAGCAAAGAATTGGTAAAGGGACTTCAGTTTGACCGAGGATACATTTCTCCTTATATGGTTACCAATACAGAGAAAATGGAATCCGAGTTTGAAGATCCATACATTCTTATTACCGATAGGAAAATTACTTCAATAAATGAGATCATCCCGATATTAGAAAAAATCGCCAAAACGGGTAAAAAGGAAATGGTTATAATCGCTGATGAAGTTGAGGGTGATGCCTTAGCGACCTTGGTGGTTAACAAGCTAAGGGGGGTTTTAAATGTTTTAGCAGTGAAAGCTCCGGGATTTGGTGACACTAAAAAAGAAACTCTCCAGGATATTGCTATAGTTTGTGGGGGTCAAGTAATAGCTGAAGACCTTGGAATGAAGTTAGAAGATGCTAAATTAGATATGCTTGGTTCTGCCCGAAAGATAGTTTCTACCAAGGATAATACCACTGTTGTTGAAGGCAAGGGAGAGAAGAAAGCAATTGAAGATAGAGTATCTCAATTAAAAAAGATTTTAGAAAACACAGACTCTGATTTTGAAAAAGAGAAAATACAAGAAAGAATCGCAAAATTATCTGGAGGTGTCGCAGTCATTAAAGTGGGTGCAGCCAGTGAAGTAGAACAAAAAGCACGTCTTCACAAAGCTGAAGATGCTTTAGCTGCCACAAGAGCTGCCATAGAAGAAGGAGTTGTTCCCGGTGGTGGAGTTGCACTTCTTAGAGCAAGTCAAAATCTTGAGGGGCTAGAAGCAGAGGGAGATGAAAAGACAGGAATTAATATTCTTAAGAAAGCCCTTGAAGCTCCAATTCGACAGATAGCTGATAATGCAGCAGTTGATGGTCCGGTGATTGTTCAAAAAGTTAAAGAAGGTAAAGATGCTTTTGGTTTCAATGCCCAGACTTTAGTTTTTGAGGATTTAATTAAGTCAGGAATTATTGATCCTAAAAAAGTTGTCAGAGTAGCTCTTGAAAATGCCTCGTCTGCTGCAGCTATGTTTTTAACAACAGAGTGTGCAATAGTTGATAGGCCGGAAGAAAAAGACAGTGGCATGGGAGGAATGCCCAAAGGTATGGGAGGATATTAGTATAAGATGTTTGCGAGGGGGGTGGTCTTAGAACCATCCTCTTAGTTGCAAAAGCGTATAAAATAAATTATTATTAAATCATTAATTAAAATAATAAATAAAACCTATGTGGATACCATTAGCAATTATTGTTCTACTGCTTCTTATGGTAGTGGTCATATATAACGGACTTGTTACTCTTCGTAACAGAGCAGATGAAGCTTGGTCTGATATTGACGTTCAGTTAAAGAGAAGATATGATTTGATTCCAAATTTAGTGGAAGCAGTAAAGGGATATGCATCGCATGAAAGAGGAGTTTTTGAAGAGGTTACTAAGGCAAGGTCTGCAGCTATGCAAGCAGAAGCATCAGGCGATCCAAAGAAAGTGGGTGAAGCAGAAAATATGCTTTCTGACACGCTTAAGAGTCTTTTTGCAGTAAGTGAAAATTATCCTGACCTAAAGGCTTCAAACAATTTCATGGAATTACAGAGAGAGCTAAGAGATACCGAAGACAAGATTCAAGCATCTAGAAGATTTTATAACTCAAATGTTCGAGACCTAAACATTAAGACTCAAGCTTTTCCCTCAAGTGTTATTGCTGGTATTTTTGGATTCAAGAAAAGAGAGTTTTTTGAAATTGGAGATGCTAAGGAAAGAGAGGTAGTTAAAGTTAACTTTTAATTATGTTAAATCTCTATACTCAAGCTGATTCGAATATTAGAAAAACTTGGGCCTACCTTTTCTTCTTTGCCTTAATGGTAATCGGCTTAGGTTGGTTTATTTCTTTTCTTTTAGAAACACAGGTAATTGTTTGGGTTGCGGTCATCTTCGCTGTTTTGATAAATTTTTTTGCTTACTGGTATTCCGATAAAATTGTCCTTAAAATGAGCGGGGCAAAGCCTATTGAGAAAAGTGATAACCCAGAACTTTATCGTATTCTTGAAAACCTTTCCATTACAGCCGGCCTACCAATGCCTAAGTTGTATATCATTAATGAACCTCAGCCCAATGCTTTTGCAACGGGCCGAGATCCAAAGCACGGTGTGATAGCAGTAACTACCGGACTATTAGAGAAGTTAGAAAAGGCAGAAATTGAAGGGGTCCTTGCTCATGAATTAGCCCATATCGGAAATAGAGATGTTCTTTTATCTACCATTATTGTTATTCTGGTAGGAATGGTGGTAATAATGACAGATTTCTTTTTTAGAGCCAGCCTTGGAGGAGGAAGAAACAGTAGTGGCAAATTAGCAGTTGTAATGATTGTTATTTCATTAGTCCTTATGATTCTCGCTCCCTTGTTTGCTCAAATAATGAAAATGGCTATTTCTCGAAAGAGAGAGTTTTTAGCTGATTCTTCAGGAGCACTTCTGACTCGTTATCCAGACGGATTGGCTAGGGCGCTTGAGAAGATAGCCAGTGATCCAAATTCAATGACGAGAGCGAATGATGCCACAGCTCATATGTATATTTCTAACCCATTTAGAGGGGGAGATAAGATGTCAAAACTTCACAAGCTCTTTATGACCCACCCTCCAGTAGAGGAAAGAATTAAAGCATTAAGAGGATAAGAAATTAAACTTGAATTATGATAGAATGTTTTTCCTGTAAAGAAGAATTAGAAAAGGCCCTTTTTTATGGGGTCGAAGTAGATTATTGTCCTAAATGTATGGGTCTTTGGTTTGATGAGGACGAGCTTCGTTTAGCTAAGGATAAAAAAGATGAGGACTTAAAATGGTTTGATGTAGATCTTTGGAAAGATTCAGCTAAGTTTAAAATTTCCAGAGGCGAGAAATCTTGCCCCTCTTGTCGTTTCCCTCTTTATGAGGTAAATTACGGGGATTCAAATATTAAAGTTGATATTTGTAATGTTTGTAAGGGGGTTTGGCTTGATCGAGGAGAGTTTAAACAAATCATTGATTACCTAAAAGATAAAGCTGATTGGAAAGTTATAAATGATTATTATAAAAGTCTAGGAGAAGAAGCCTTGGAGATATTCATAGGTCCAGAAACGGTAAAAGAAGAAATTGAAGATTTCTTAATTATTCTAAAACTATTTAAGCATAAGTTTCTCACTCAACATCCTAATATTTCGAAAATAATAGCTAATCTTCCGAAATAAGGGTTGACTAGAAGTATGGAGGGATCGGATAGCGGTTTATTCCACCGGCTTGGAAAGCCGTGCCTCTTATGGGGCTCGTGGGTTCGAATCCCACTCCCTCCGCCAT
>JAHXGM010000009.1 GCA_019923605.1 Candidatus Nealsonbacteria bacterium
CTGTCTCAGTATGAGAGAAAGTCTCTACTGGGGTGTTTGTTTTACAAAATTCGAACCTTTTTTGATAAGTTTAATAAATATTATTGTCCTTGTATATTTTTGCTTGACGGATGTTTATTCTTTTTGGTATACTTACCGAGCGGTAAGTAAATAATGAATAATAAAAAATATGAATACGATCATAAAACAGACAGAAGATGTTATTCAAGACACTAAAAAATGCATAGTTGACACTGCCCGTCGACTTTTTTCTGACTCCAGTTATTTAGGAGTTTCGATGAACGACATTGCTAAAAAATTAAATATTACTAAGGCGGCGCTTTATTATCATTTTACCGGAAAAACGGAAATTTATGGAAAGGTGCTTGATGAAGTTTTTAATGATTTGAGTCTGTCTATCGCCCAAGCGTCAAACGAGGTTATAATTGACAAAAAACTGCATAAATTAATTAAAAATTACTTAGACTTCGGTTCTAAAGAAAAAAATATTATTAAAGCTTTAATGTTAAAGTTATCGCCGGCTGACGATCAAATAACAGAACATATTACTCAATTAAGAAAACAAGTCGCCAATCTAATCCAACCGGTAATTGAGGAGGTGTTTGCAAGTAAAAAATTAACCGAAAAAGTTGATGTCGGATTATTAACTTCTTTGCTTACCAGTATGATGGACGGGGTGCTTTTGGAATATTCATTTCTTAATAAAAAAATAAATTCGGCAAAAAAATCAGATCAAATTATTGCCGCTTTATTTTAAAATTGAAAATTTTTATGCTAAGTATTATCATTCCTACTTTTAATGAAGAAAAATTATTACCTCATCTTTTGAGCTCTCTTAAAAAACAGACTTTTAAAGATTTTGAAATTATAGTGGCTGATAATAATTCAACTGATGCCACGCGTTCAATCGCCTTAAAAGCTGGAGCAAAAGTAGTTGGGGGCGGGCTACCGGCTTGCGGTCGCAATAACGGCGCAAAGGTTGCTCAAGGTGAGTGGTTACTTTTTTTAGATGCTGACGTGATTTTGCCACCTAATTTTTTGGAAAAAACAATGACAGAGATTCAAAAGCGGAATTTTTCCACCGCTACATGTTTAATTAATCCTTTAAGTGATAGACAAATTGATAAATTTTTACATGAAGTAGTCAATTTGTATCTTCGGGCAACTAAAAATTTTTTTCCTCATGCGCCAGGCTTCTGTATTTTTAGTAAAAAAGAATCACATGAATTAGTGGGTGGTTTTAATGAAAAAATAAGATTAGCCGAAGATCATGACTATGTTTTGAGGGCAAGCAAAATAGGTAATTTTGGTTTGCTCCAAAGTGTTCGCATACCCGTATCTGTTCGGAGATTGGATAAAGATGGCCGTTTCAATATTTCTGTAAAATATCTTGCCGTTGAAATACATCTCATTTTCTTAGGACCGATATACTCGAATATCTTTAATTATAAATTCGGACACTTTGATTAAAAAGTTAAACAATAAATAAAAACTAATTATTAAAAAAATATGTCAAAAGAAATTATGCGTTAAACTTGGCTTAACCCAAGATGATTTAGTGAAGAAAGCGGTATAAAATATACAACGCTTATGAAGGTTGAAAGCGGTGCGGTTAATAAGCCAAGCGTTCAAACTATGGAAAAAAATGCACTTCCTCAAAAAGATTAGAAAAGCCAGGTATTAAACTTGGCTTATTTTTTTAAATAGGATAGTATTTTTAATATGAAATACGACTTAATTGTAATAGGGGGAGGTCCTGCGGGGATAATAGCTGCGGGAAGAGCGGGTGAACTTGGATCTCGTGTTCTTTTGTTGGAAAAAAACAAAGAGCTTGGGAAGAAACTTCTAATGACTGGAAAGGGAAGATGTAATATCACTAATAAAAAAGAAAATATTAGAGAATTTATAAAAGAAATTGGCCCAAATGGAAAGTTCCTTTTTTCGGCACTATCTTTTTTCGGCATTAATGAAACAATAGAGTTTTTTAGAAAAATTGGAATTCGTACAAAGATAGAAGAAGATAATCGGGTTTTTCCGGTTTCAGACAAGTCAAGGGATGTATTAAAAGCATTGATTGATTATCTCAAAGAATCAAAAGTGGAAATACGAATGGGAGCAGAGGTCAAGAAGGTGGTAAAAAAGGACAATGTCATCGAAAAAGTTATTCTTATGAATGGGGAAGAACTGCAGGCTAAAAAATTTATAATAACTACTGGCGGTAAATCATATTTTAGAACCGGTTCTACTGGTGATGGATATAGGTGGGCTAGAGAGTTAGGTCATACTATTAATGAACCAACTCCATCTCTTTCTCCAATGATAATGAATTCTAAGGTTATTAAAAAATTGGAAGGGCTTAGCTTGCGAGACATTAAATTAAGTCTTTATGGGGGAGATAATAAAAAAATTGAATCTGTTATGGGTGATGTAGTCTTTACTTCAGACGGAGTGAGTGGTCCATCAATAATAAATATGAGCAGGAAAATTGCGAAGATTCCTGTAGCTGGATTTAAATTGAAGATTGACCTTTTTCCCGATAAAGATTTCAGAGAAACTGAGCAAATGATCCAAGATCATTTTCAAGAAATTTCAAGAAAAATATTTAGTAATTCGTTGGAAGAATTTCTGTCTCCAAAATTAATACCAGTGATAGTAAAACTTTCAGGTATTGATCCAGAAAAGAAAGTTCTTTCCATTACTAGGGAAGAAAGAAAGAAGATAATTCATTTATTAAAAGATCTAACCTTTGAGTTGAAATCTTTAGCTGGTTTTGATAAAGCGATTGTTACCTCTGGTGGGATTGATTTGGGTGAAATAGATCAGAAAACAATGAAATCTAAGTTTATCAATAATCTATACTTTGCTGGAGAAGTAATTGACCTTGATGGGCCAACAGGTGGATACAATCTTCAAATATCATGGACTACTGGATATCTTGCTGGAGAAATGTCTCGAGTTTTGTAAAAAATGGTTTGCGTATTATAATCTGAATTACGGATTAAATAAATTATTTTAAGCGTATCTTCATCCGGCTCTTTTAGGCTGGATTTTGTTTTATTAATTAATTTGCATTGAATTCCATTGTGTTATAAAATAAGGTAAAGATATAATAAAGAATTAAAAATATGGCAAGAAAAAAGAGTTCAATTGTGCAGGAGAAAAAAAACACTGAAAAGAAGGTGGTAAAGAAAAAAGTAGAAAAGGATGACCTTGAAGGGTCCACTTCTAAAACTAAGATAAGGATAATTGGAATTGGTGGAGGAGGAAGTTCTGTTATCGCAGAAATTGCTCCAGACCTAAAAAGAGTTGATTTTGTAGCAGCCAACACTGATAAGAGGGCGTTGAGAATGCTTTCTAAAAAAACAAAAACTTTTCAATTTGGAGATAAGCTTACAGGAGGATTTGGCACAGGAATGGATTTTGAACTTGGAAAAGAAGCGGCATCAAGCGAAAAAGACAGGATAAAACAACTTTTAGAGGGACAAGATATTTGTATTTTTGTTTCTTGTCTTGGAGGAGGTACTGGTTCTGGGGCAGTTCCGGTTTTTGCTAAAATTGCTCGAGAATTAGGCAATATCACTTACGGAATTTTTACTCTTCCATTTAACTTTGAAGGATCAAGAAAGATGGGCTTAGCATTGGAAGCATTAAGAGAAGCAAAACCGCACCTTAATGCAATGAGTATTCTTCCTAATGAAAATATTTTTAGAATAACTGATAAGAACACACCCTTAAAGGAAGCTCTTTCGGTAATAAATAATAATCTTTCTGATAGTTTAAAGGGATTGATGGAGACAATATACAATCCCGGTTTAATTAATATTGATTTTGCTGATCTTAAGACAGTCTTAGAAGAAAGAGGAAAACTTGCTTATCTTAATTCACTTGTTTTTGATGGTAGTAAGGGGATAGACGAAGCAATTAAAAAAGCCATATCAAATCCTTTTTATTCCTATAGCATTGATGGGGCAAGTGGAGTTCTTTTTAATATCAGTGGAAGTGGAAATTTGGGACTAGAGGATGTTTCAAAAATATCGGAAGGAATAGCTGGATTGGTTAAAAAGAATGCCAAGGTGATGTTTGGCATATCTCAAGATCAGAAATATGGCGATAAGATAAAAGTGAGCCTGTTAGCGGTTGGTTGTGATTCTGAAGATATATTTCCTAAAGACGAAAAATCTTTCGTGAAGTTAAAACAAATAAAGGAAGTAAAGACAAAAGAAGAAGCCCCTAAGAAAAAGAAAAAGGCATCATTACCTAAGAAGAAAATAGAAAATAATAAAAAAGAGGCTGAAGTTAATATTAAGATAAGAAAAAATGGTATTCAAGTTAAGCAAGCAGAGGGAGATGTGGAAAAAGAAATATTAGATAATGAAAAGAAGTGGGAAACCCCGGCATTTCTAAGAAGAAAGCCATCTGAAGATAATAAATTATGATCAAAAAAGCAGTTATATCAATATCAAAAGAAGATCTGGGCTTGATTCCATCTCTTTTGACATTGCCTAAAGAGTTATGGTCTCTGGGCGGTATTTCTTTGATTCAGCGTATTATAAGTGAGCTTAAAGATTCTGGAATTGAAGAAATTATTATCGTTGTTCCTTATGAAAAAAAGGTTGTAATTGATTACCTAAAAGAACTCACATCATCGTCTGATCTTTTTAAGGGTATTAATTTTTCTTATATCACCCAAAAGAATTCGCTAGGTCATGGTCATTCCATGCTTCAGTCTGAGAAAATGATGGGTGAAGATGATTTTGGTTTTTCATTATCAGATAATTTGATTCATTCTAAAAACTCTTGCTTTTCTCAACTTACCAATGTCTTTAGAACATCACAAAAGCCAGTCGTTGCATTAAGAAGAATTGAAGAAGGAGTGCCTGCCTTTAGTTATGTTAAGGTTGAAAAAATAGCTAACCGTTTTTATAAGATAAAGAGTTTTGTTGATGAAATCGATCCAGGAGATGATAGCTATGAATTTGTTCTTGCCGGGAGAGGAGTGCTAACTCCAACAACTTTTGATTATCTTAGAAAAATAAAAGCATCTAAGACTAAAGTAATGACTTTTACTCGAGCCTTTGATATAATGATAAAGGATGGGAAAACTATTTATGGTTATGAGATTGAGGGTCAATGGCTTCAATGCAATAACAGGCTTAATCTTATGAAATCAGACCTTTTTCTTTCGTTAAATGATCAAGATTTTGGACCAGAACTTAAGAAATATTTAAATGAAATAATATGAAAGAAATTAATAAAGAAATTTTAGCTGAAATATATAAAGAGCGTGATCCTCAAAGCAGGAAATATGATTTCGGATTAGTTGTAGTAATAGGGGGTTCTGAGTTTTATTCTGGATCACCGGCACTTTCGGCTATGGCCGCATTTCGTACCGGTGCCGATATGGTAAGAATTATAGCTCCTCAACGAGCAGCTGATATTATTGCGTCTTTTAATCCCAATATGGCCGCTTATCCGCTAGAGGGAAAGAGAGTTGGTAAAAACCATCTTTCTACTTTGATTAGTATGACTGAATCAGCCAAGTCGGTATCAAGGGGTAACGTTGCAGTAGTTCTTGGAGGAGGAATTGGCAGATCAGAAGAAACACAAGAGACAATATTGGAATACCTTTCTAAATTAACTGTTCCGGTAGTTATTGATGCTGATGCTATATATGCAATTAAAGATAATTTGGAAGTTTTAAAAGACAAAGAATGTCTTGTTACTCCTCACTATTTTGAGTTTTTTTCACTAACTGGAAGAGAGGTTTACGAATTACCCCTTGAGGAAAAAATAAAGGCAGTTCGCAAAGAAGCTGAAAGAATGGGCATTACCATTCTTCTTAAGGGAGAGACGGATATTATATCTGATGGAAAAGATGTTTTAATAAATAAAATTGGTTCACCCTACCTTACAGTAGGTGGATCTGGTGATACTTTGGCTGGAGTTGCCGGAGCACTGGTATCAAGAAAGATTCCTTTACTTAAAGCCGGAGGAGCAGCCGCTTTTATTAATGCATCAGCTGGATCATTAGCTGCCAAGACTCTTAAGGATTCAATGACAGCAACTGACTTAATAGATAATATTAATGAAATTATTAAATAATCATTAATCTGCGTAACTAATATCGTAGATCTTAAAAATGTTAAAATCATTCGATTTAACTGGAGGAGTGGTAATTGTTACTGCTACTGTAATAAGGGTTGATGGAGGATGTTAGTAACTTAAAGAAAATATAAACTTATGTATGAATTGATTATTATTGGCGGAGGTCCCGCCGGAATTACCGCCGGAATTTATGCTGCTAGAAAAAAAATAAAAACACTTATTTTATCAAAGGACTTTGTTGGACAAGCCGGAAAGGCTAATATTATTGAGAATTGGCCAGGAATAAAAACGATTGCTGGCCCAGAACTTTTATCTCAATTTATGAGTCATCTTGATGAATTTGATATAGAAAAAAAGGAAGGATATTTGGTTTCAATTCTTGAAAAAAGAAATGATGTTTTTTATCTAACAACAGATATGGGTGAAGTTTTTGAGTCTAAGGCGGTTATTGTTGCTACCGGAAGAAATCCGAGGCCATTGAAAGTTCCTGGAGAAAAAGAATATCTTGGCAAAGGTATATCCTATTGTGCGGTTTGTGATGCTCCTATGTTTGCAAAGAAAAAGGTAGCGGTTGTTGGGGGAGGCAATTCAGGATTTGAAACTGCAATAGAAATGGCCACTAAACATTTGGCAAAAGTCTTTTTATTAGAAGTTGTATCCAAGCCAATTGCAGATGAATCACTACAAGAAGAGGTAAAGAATAACAATAATATAGAAGTAATCACTGGGGCTTTATTGAAAGAAATTAAGGGAAAAACTTTTGTTGAATCAGTGGTTTATACCGATAAGAACACTAAAGAAGATAAAGAGCTAGAGGTTCAAGGTGTATTTGTTGAAATTGGATCTGTTCCAGCAGTTGATTTTTTAAAAGATCTTGCAACTTGCAATGAAGTCGGAGAAATTGAAATCGATCATAATAGTTGCCAAACTAAAACTGATGGACTTTTTGCCGCTGGAGATGTAACTAACATTAAAGGCAAGCAAGTTGTAATAGCAGCTGGAGAAGGATCCAAGGCCGCTTTATCGGTTTATTCTTATTTAAGAAAATTATGAAAATAAGATCTGTAAAAGCTAGAGAAATTTTAGACTCAAGGGGTAATCCAACTATTGAGGTTGTAGTAAATGAATCTTTTCAGTCTTCAGTTTCATCAGGAGCTTCTAGGGGTAAATATGAAGCTCTTGAGTTAAGAGACGGGGGAAAGCGATATCTTGGAAAAGGAGTATTAAAAGCGGTCAAAAATGTAAATCAAATTATTGCTCCGAAGTTAATCGGCATGAATGTTTTAGACCAAAAGAAAGTTGATCAGATGATGATTGACCTAGATGGCACTAAGAATAAATCTAAACTTGGAGCCAATGCTATTCTAGGAGTTTCTATGGCTATTTGTCGTGCTGGTTCTGATGCAAAGAAAACTTCTTTGTATAATTACATTTTTAATTTATCTAAAAAAGAACTTAAAAATGAGGCTCCTTTTGTTCCCAGACCAGCGTTTAATATTATTAATGGTGGGGCTCATGCTGGAAACGATTTAGATTTTCAGGAATTTATGATTTCTCCCAAGAAGAAAACTTTTAGCGAATCTTTAAGAGAAGCTTCTGAAATTTATCATAAACTTAAAGATAATATAAACGATAAGTATTCTTCATTGGCCACTAATATAGGTGATGAAGGTGGATTTGCTCCCCCCATTAAAGATCCCAAGGAAGCAATTGATTTAATACTAAAAACAAAGAAAGTTGATATTTTTCTAGATGTTGCCGCCGGTGAATTTTTTGATGGCAAAAACTATAAAACAAAATTTAAGAAATCAGATCTTCTTAGCTATTATCTTGAGTTAGTTAAGAAATATCCAATTGTATCAATTGAAGATCCCTTTGATGAAGATGACTGGGATAAATGGTCAGAAATGATGAGTAAGGCAAGTCCGGATCTTTTGATTATTGGAGATGATCTCTTATCTACTAATCCTGAAAGGATAAAGAAAGCAATTGAATTAAAATCTTGCAATGCAATGATTTTAAAATTAAATCAAATAGGAACGGTAAGCGAAGGAATTGAAGCGGCATCATTGGCTAGAGATGCTAATTGGAAGATTATGGTGTCTCATAGGTCTGGAGAAACAGTTGATGATTTTATAGCCGATTTTTCAGTTGGAATATCATCAGAATTTATCAAGTCTGGAGCTCCAGCGAGGGGAGAGCGAGTAGCTAAATATAATAGATTATTGAAGATTGAGGAAGAATTATTAAAACAATTATAAAATATGAAAGATAAAAATTTAATCAATGCCCTAGCCATTGTTCATATAGTTTATGAAATCAAACAATAAAGTATTATTTCTAATCATAGATGGCCTGGGAGATAGTGCCATTCCTGAATTTAATGGTAAGACACCTCTTGAATCGGCTAATACTCCTAATTTAGACCAGCTTGCCAAAAATGGGGCCTGTGGATCAGTCAATGCTTTTTTGATGCCACCATTTAAGCTTCCGGATTCATCTCTTTCACACTTTGCTGCTTTTGGATATGATCCTAAGAAATATTTTCCTGGAAGAGGGATTTGTGAAGCCTTGGGAGTTAATTTTAAATTAAAAGAGGGAGATGTAGCTTTAAGGGTTAATTTTGGGACTGTAGATGAAAACTTAATCATTGTAGATAGGAGGGCTGGAAGAATAGCCGATACCTCTGAATTGGTAAAAGCTATATCTGGCATTAAAATAGATGGCGTTAGCTTTATTGTTAAAGACTCAATGTCTCATCGCGCAGTTTTAGTTTTAAGAGGTACTAATATCTCCGACAAGATAACTGATAATGATAAGAAAAAAATGGGGATTAAACCATTAAGAATTAAGCCAAGGGATAAGAGCAGGGAAGCAATTTTTACTGCTAAAGTTTTAAACGAATTCTTGGAAAAAGCGCACGAGATACTTAAAGTTCACCCGCTAAACAAGAAAAGAAAGTTACCGGCAAATTATCTTTTAGTTAGGGGTGTTGGAAAGATGAAGGTGATTCCAAGCTTTGAAGAGAAGCATGGTATGAAAGCAGTTTGTATTGCTGGTGGGGATCTTTATAAAGGAATTGCTCGAGCGTTAGGAATGAAGGTTCTTTCAGTTAAGGGATCCAATATTTTTTTCGATACAAATTTAAAAGGAGAGATCAATAGCTCCGTTCGTTCTTTAAAAGATAATGATTTTGTTTTCTGGCACATTAAGGCAACTGATAGTTTGGCCGAGGACGGCAATTTTATTAAAAAGAGATTATTTATAGAAAGAATTGATCGTGAAATATTTCCATTGATGAATTTAAAAAATACCTTATTAGTTATAACATCCGATCATTCTACCTGTTCTCTTAAAAAGAGTCATTGCAAGAAGTTAATACCGACAATTATATCCGGGCCAAAGGTTAAGGCAGATAGTGTTTCTAGTTATTCTGAAAAATCATGCTTACGGGGTAGTCTTGGTAAGATGGAACAATTAAATTTAATGAAAAAAGTAAAAAGTTTTTTATAGAGACTTTACGTTAATCATTATTACTGATATAATTAGGTAGTTTAATAAAATAAAAGTTATCTTGATTTAATACTTATCTCTTGGGTTTAGTATTTATCAATTAAAAAAATGGACAAAAAAGAAAAAAAAGAAATAAAAGAAGAAAAGAAGAAAAGGAGGTTAATGGCTCCGAGTTGGTTAATGCGGAAGGAAAGATGGATAAAAAAACTTTACTTTCCATTATTGTTTCCTTGGTATTAGTGGTTTCCTTGGTTATTTTTGCCATATCGGTAAGGACCAAAAAGATGGATATTCTACCGAAAGAAGAGGTGGGAGAAATAGTAGTTCAGTATATTGCCGATAATTTTATGCAAGATTCTGCTCCAATATCAATAATTGAAATAACAGAAGAGAGTGGACTGTATAAAATTATTCTAGACATAGAGGGTACGGAGGTTAATATCTATGCCACCAAGGATGGTAAAATGTTTTTTCCAGAAGCAATAAAAATTGATGCTAGTGAAAATATGAGGGAAGAAACAACTACCGGAAGACCAACAATAGGTGGATTCAAAGAACACAGTGGAGATGTTTGTATGGAAAATGGAAAGCCAATTCTTTATTATTTCGGAAACACAACTTGTCCCTACTGCCAATGGCAAGAGCCAGTAATGAAGGCAGTGGCAGAATCATTTGGTGATAATATTGTTTTTAAGAGTCGCGTAGATTCAAATGAAGATCGAGATATTTTTAACAGATACAGTGAGGGAGGAGTCCCTCTTATAGTCGTTGGATGCAAATACTCTAGGGTAGGTGCTGGTACTAACTGGGGAGAAGAAGATGATCAAAATTTTATTTCAGCATTAAATTGCAAGTTAACTAATAATCAGCCTAGTGAGGTTTGCGATCAATTAGAAGTTTTAATAAATAGCATATAATAATATGAAAAAAGTTAAAGTTTATTCAACACCAACTTGCGTTTATTGCGTAACTCTTAAGAGATTTCTCAAGGAAAAGAATATTGAATTTGAAGAAATTAATGTAGCTGATAATGAAGCTGCAGCCAAAGAAATGGTTGAAGCATCAGGCCAAATGGGTGTTCCGGTAGTTGATATTGATGGTGAAATTATTGTTGGGTTTAATAGAGATAAAATTTCTAGTGCTTTAGAAATTAATAAATAAATTTAAGCATGACAAAACTTGCTATAAATGGATTTGGTAGAATCGGCAGGGCGGTTTTTAGGAAAATTTTAAAAGATTATCCAAGCCTAAAAATAGTTGCAATTAATGATTTAACAGACCCCTCAATAATAGCTCATCTTTTAAGGTATGATACTCTTTATGGTACTTATGATAATAGGGTTAAGGGTCTAGATCATGAATTATTAATAGACGGTGTTTCCAAGGGAAGAAAAGTGAAGTTGTTTGCGGAAAAAGACCCTTCAAAATTACCCTGGAAGGAATTAGGTGTAGATATTGTTCTTGAATGTACCGGTAGATTTACTGATTATGATGGGGCATCAAAGCATATAGAAGCAGGTGCAAAAAAGGTTATACTATCAGCCTCATCAAAGAGTCCAGACAAGATATCATCTTATGTTCTTGGTGTTAATGCTCAAGATTTTGACCCCGACAAAGATCAGGTAATGGATATGGCATCTTGCACTACCAATTGTTTGGCTCCAATTGTTCATGTTCTTAATAATAATTTAGGTGTGGTTAAGGGGTTTATGACAACAGTTCATAGTTATACCAATGATCAAAGACTTTTGGATTTAGCTCATAATGACCTCCGCCGTGCAAGAGCAGCCGCTCTTAATATTATTCCAACTACAACTGGTGCGGCCAGGGCTATTGGAAGAATAATACCGGAGCTAGATAAAAAGATAGACGGTATATCATTAAGAGTCCCCACTCCTACAGTTTCAATTCTAGATTTTTTCTGCGAATTAAAAGAAAAAACAACCAAGGAGGACTTAAATTACCTTTTCAAAAAAGAGTCAAACAAGAAGTATCTTTCTGGTATATTGGGAGTTGAAGACGCTCCATTGGTATCCTCTGATTATGTGGGAAGTTCTTTCTCTGCAGTCATTGACTCATCACTTACTATGGCCAACGGAAAAATGGTAAAAATTGTAGCTTGGTATGATAACGAATGGGGATACGCTTGTCGTTTAGCCGATTTCTCAAATCTTGTTGCTGAAAAAATAAAATAATTCTAAAGATTAATATGATAAAAAAGGGGAACCTATATCATCCTTCAAAAGATTTTAAAAAGAAAGCCTTAATTAAGAATCAAGCCGTTTATGCTGAAGCCAACAAGAATCCTATAAAATTTTGGGAGAAGCTTGCTAAAGAAATACATTGGAAAAAGAAATGGAGAAAAGCCTTTGAGCACAACCCTCCTTATTTTAAATGGTTTGTTGATGGAAAAATGAATATTACCGAGAGTTGTTTGGATATTAATCTGGAAGAAAGGAAGAATAAAGTTGCCCTAATTTGGGAGTCGGAAAATGTTAAAGAGCCAGCCCGATATTTTACATATTATCAGCTATACAGAGAAGTCAATCAATTTGCTAACGGGCTCAAGAAGATAGGAGTTAAGAAAGGGGATAGGGTTGGTATATATCTTCCTATGATTCCCGAGACAATAATTGCAATGCTTGCTTGCGCAAGAATAGGAGCCATACATGTTGTGGTTTTTTCTGCTTTTAGTCCATCTGCTCTTAATGTGAGATTGCAAGAGACTAAAGCTAAAGTTATTATAACTGCAGACGGCTATTACCGAAGAGGAGATGAAATTAATTTAAAAAATGTAGCCGATGAAGGGCTTAGAGAAACTGAGGTTAAGAAAACAATTATTGTTAAAAGGTTAGGTAATAAGATTAACTTTAAAGAAGAAAGAGATCTTTGGTGGGATGATGTTATAGCGGGCCAAAGCGATGAGTGTGCACCTAAGATAATGGATGCCGAAGATCCATTATTTATCCTCTATACTAGTGGATCAACTGGTAAGCCAAAGGGGATAGTCCATGCTTGCGGAGGATATGCAGTTCAAGCTAAATTTACTGGAAAATGGATATTCGATCTTAAGGATGATGACATCTTCTGGTCTACAGCTGATGTGGGTTGGGTCACTGGTCATACTTATTCAGTTTATGCTCCACTTTTAAATGGAGCAACCTACTTAATATTTGAAGGAGCTCCAGACTATCCGAATCCTGACAGATGGTGTCAGACAATAGAGAAATTTGGAGTTACTACATTCTATACCGCTCCGACAGCAATTAGAATGTTTGAAAAATATGGAACTGATTTAATTAGAAAATATGATTTCAAAAATTTACAACTCTTAGGTTCTGTTGGAGAACCAATAGACGGAAGTTCTTGGGAATGGTACTATAAGGAGGTTGGTAAAAAAAGATGTCCAATTGTTGATACCTGGTGGCAAACTGAGACTGGGGGGATATTAATTACTTCACTTCCTGGCGTTGGACCATTTAGGCCTTCATTTACTGGATTGCCATTTCCTGGAGTTAAGTTTGATATTTTAGATGATAAAGGGAAGTCATCTCCAACTGATAAACAGGGAAATTTAGTTATGTTGCCGCCATTTTCTCCAGGACTTTTAAGAGGAGTTTATAAAAATCATAAAAAATATCTTGATACTTATTGGAGTGAATATGGTAAAGAAATTTATTTCACTTCTGATTTAGCATACAGAGATAAAAATAAACTCATTCGTGTTGTTGGAAGAAGTGATGATGTTATAAAAGTTGCTGGACACAGGCTTTCTACAGGAGAAATGGAAGATACAATATCAAAGATTAATTTTGTTTTAGAATGTGCTGTAATAGGTGTTCCTCATGAAATAAAGGGAGAGACTCCACTTGCCTTTGTAGTATTAAAAGAGCCAAAAGATATTGAAGAGGTTAAGAAAAGTGTTGTAGAAAGAGTCAGGGTAGACATTAGTCCTATTGCTTTGCCTCAAGATGTTCACATTGTACCTGATCTTCCTAAGACTCGTTCTGGAAAAATAATGAGAAGGATATTACGCAAACTTTTCACAAAAGAAGAGCTTGGAGATCTTTCAACTTTAGCAAATCCAGAAAGTGTAGATGAAATTAAAAAAATATTAAACATATGAAGAATTTTGTAGTTGGACACAAAAATCCCGATACAGACTCTGTTATTTCGGCTATGATTTACAGCCTTTATTTGAAAAAAATGAAGATTGATGCAGTGCCAATAATATTGGCAAAGCCAAACAAAGAAACTAAATTCATACTAGATTATTTTAGTGTAAAATCTCCTTCTGTTATTAGTGAAATAAAAGCCGGTAAATATCATTTAGTTGATCATGGTGGTCTAGAGCAGTCAGTACCGGGACTAAAAGAAGAAGACATTTCAAGTGTCGTTGATCATCATCAAATGGTTGGGCTAAAAACAATAGAGTTTATATTCTATCGAGCTGAGCCAGTTGGAAGCACAGCCACTTTGTTATTCAAGATGTTTAAGGAGAAGGGATGGAAATTAAATAAAACAGAATCCTCTCTTTTGTTAGCTGGAATAATTTCAGATACTCTTTATCTTACATCTAAGACTACCAGCAAGGAGGATAAGGATGCACTAAGAGAACTGAATAAATTAACTAAGCTTGATCTTAAGAATTTTAGTGATAAGATGTTTGAAGCTAAGTCGGATATATCCGGAATGAGTTTTACTGAGGTAGTTACAGCTGATTATAAGGATTACGATTTTGCCGGAAAGAATATTTGTATTTCAGTGTTTGAGACCGTATCTACCAAACCATTTGAGGGTAAAGAAAAAGAGATTATAGAAATTATTAATAAATTTAAAGATAAGAAAAAAGCGGATCTTTTGTTCTTTGGATTGGTAGACATCTTAAAGAAAAAAACTATCCTTTATTGTTCTGGAGAAGAAGAGTTAGTGGTGGCTAAAAAAGCTTTTAAGGTTGCTTCAAAGGATAAAAACACATTAGTTTTGCCAGGTGTAACTTCCAGAAAAAAAGAGTTGATACCGCCCCTATTTAAGGTCCTTTAATTAATATAAATAGAATATGAATATAAAAAAAGATAAGAAATTGGTAATTCCTTATAGCGAGATTACTAAAAAAGACCTAGCCTTAGTCGGTGGAAAAAATGCTTCCTTAGGAGAGATGATAAACAATCTTTCTCTAAAGGGCATAGCAATACCTAATGGATTTGCAACTACCAGTTTTGCATACTTTGCGTTTTTAGAGGAAAATAACTTAATTCCAAAACTCAGAGAGATATTTAAAACTCTTGATATTGATGATATTAATAATCTTCAGCGAGCCGGAAAAGCAGCAAGAAAATTAATAACTGAAGCTGAATTTTCAAAAGAATTTAAGGATGAGATTGTAAGAGAGTATCGATTAATGGAAAAAGAGTATGGAAAGAATCCTGAGGTTGCAGTAAGGTCATCGGCAACTGCGGAGGATTTGCCAAGTGCTTCATTTGCCGGATTACACGAAACTTATCTTAATATAAAAGGAGAAAAGAATCTTATAGAGGCTGTTAAAAAGTGTATTGTTTCTCTTTTTGGAGATCGAGTTATTTCCTATAGAGAAAGTAAAGGATTTGATCATTTTGAAGTTGCTTTATCTGTTGGAGTTCAAAAGATGATAAGGTCAGATATCGGGTCATCAGGAATCATGTTTACTATGGATACTGAAAGTGGATTTGAAAATGTTGTATTAATAAATTCAATTTGGGGGGTTGGGGAAATGATTGTTCAAGGAAAGATTACTCCCGATGAATTTTATGTTTTTAAGCCAGCGCTCAAGGAGGGATACAAATCAATTATTTTAAAAAATCTAGGGAAGAAGAATAAAAAATATACCTTAAAGACAGGAGGACTAAAAGAGGTTGTTGTCCCGCCTAAGGATCAAATAATTTTCTCTATATCTGAAGAAGACGTATTAACTCTTGCACGGTGGGGCGTAATAATTGAAGAGCACTATGGAATTCCTCAAGACATAGAATGGGCAAAAGATGGAAAAACTGGAAAATTATACATTGTTCAATCTCGTCCCGAAACAGTTCATTCCTCTAAAAAAGGCCGATACTATGAAGAATATGAAATAAAATCAAAAGAAGCACCTCTTTTAGAAGGTATTGCTGTAGGAGATAAGATTGGTCACGGCAAGGTAAGGGTTATCAAGGATGTATCAAATATTCATGAATTTAAAAAAGGAGAAGTTTTAGTGACTAGAATGACTGATCCAGATTGGGTTAGCATTATGAGGATGGCCTCAGCTATTGTTACCGATGAAGGCGGAAAATCTTGTCACGCTGCCATTATTGGAAGAGAATTGGGTATTCCTTCTATTGTTGGTTCGGGCAGTGCAACCTCAATTTTAAAAACCGGAGACGAAGTCACCGTTGACTGCACCCAGGGGCTTAGGGGAAGAATATTTAAAGGTAATGTTCCTTACAACACTAAGAGGTATGATTTGGATAAAATACCGAAACTAAAAACCAAAATAATGCTTAATGTTGGGACTCCAGAAATTGCTTTTAAAAATTCATTTTTGCCAAATGATGGTGTTGGTTTAGCACGACAAGAATTTATTATTGCAGACAAGATTAAGGTTCACCCGTTGGCTCTTTATCATTTTGAAGAATTAAAGAAGAAAGCATCGAAGTCAAAAGAGATGGCAAAATTGGTTAAAGAAATATCTGAAATAACTATTGAGCACAAAGATAAGAAAGAGCACTTTGTGAAGGAATTAGCTGAGGGTATTGGTCAAATTGCATCTGCCTTTTATCCTAAAGAAGTTATAGTTCGGTTATCAGACTTTAAAACCAATGAATATAGAAATCTCGTTGGTGGAGAATTATATGAGAATGATGAATCTAATCCGATGTTAGGATTCAGAGGTGCTTGTCGATATATAGATAAAGGATTTCAACCTGCTTTTAAAATGGAATGTGAAGCAATCAAGAGGGCCCGAGATGTTTTTGGTCTTAAAAACATTACGATTATGGTTCCCTTTTGTCGAACTGTTGAAGAAGGTAAGGCTGTAATTGAGCTGATAAATAAATTTGGCTTAAACGTTGGCAAAAAGGGTAAGGATAGAATTAATATTTATATGATGTGTGAAATTCCTTCCAATGTTATTTTAGCAGATAAGTTCTTGGATATATTTGATGGTATGTCTATCGGAAGCAATGATTTAACTCAATTAGTCTTAGGATTAGATCGTGATAATGGAAAGATTGCTTATATTAGTGATGAGAGAGATGAATCAGTAATTCAAATGTTGCAACAAGTAATCAGGATTGCTCGCAAGAGAAAGAAATATTGTGGTATTTGTGGTCAAGGTCCTAGTGATTTTCTGGATTTTGCACAATTCCTTTTTGACGAAAAAATAAGTAGTATTTCTCTTAATCCTGATACTGTTATTAAAACTATGATGAAGCTTTCAGACCAAGGCTAATAAATAATTATGTTTTTCGATGTAATAACATTTGGGTCTTCAACTTGGGATATCTTTATAAGAGATAAAGAAATATCTTCAAGTAAGAGTTCTAGTTTTTTGACCAATAAAGGAATTTGCTTTTCATTGGGATCAAAAATAGATATAGATGAATTGCATTTTTTCTCTGGTGGAGGCGGTTCTAATAGCGCAGCCACCTTTTTGTCTTTAGGGTTTAAAACTGCCTATTGTGGAATGGTCGGAGATGATCCAGCAGGAGAAGAAATTATTCAAGAAATGAAAAGGAAGGGGGCAGATACATCTTTTATTATAAAGAATAAAAAAAAGCCCACTAACCATTCTTTTGTTTTAAGTATCCCCGGTAAAGACAGGACTATACTTACTTACAGAGGAGCGTCTGATGAATTTTCTTTAAAAGAAATACCTTTTGGGAAATTAAAATCAAAATGGTTTTATTTAGCTCCGTTATCCGGAAAGACGTGTTATGCTTTTAGCAAAATTGTTGATTTTGCACATAGCAGAGGGATACGTGTGGCCGCTAATCCGGGCACCTCACAATTAAGTCTTCCAAAAAATAAATTAAGAAATATTTTAAAGAAAGTAGATATTCTTTTCCTGAATAAAGAAGAGGCTTCGATGTTAGTGGGTGTTTCCTACAATAATGAGAAAGAAATTCTTAAGAAAATGGCTGAATTCTATTCTGGTACTTTTGTGATGACAAAAGGCTCCAAGGGATTAGTGGTTATTGATGGTAAATATAGTTATACTGTGGGAATAGCAAAGTCCAAGGTAGTGGATCGTACCGGTGCGGGGGATTCTTTTGGCTCAGGACTTCTTGCGGGCATAATGCTTAAAAATGACATAGAATACGCTATTCAATTAGGTTCAGCTAACGCTTCTTCTTGTCTAAGAGAATGGGGAGCAAAGAATGGATTGTTAAAAAGAGGGGAAAGGTTCAAGAAAATAAAAATAGAAAAAAATGAAATTAATTAATTATCTCAAAAGGGCTCATGCCGAAAAATGGGCTATTGGACAATTTAATTTTTCTACTCTTGATCAGTTAAAGTCTATACTCGATGCGTCTTTAAAATTAAAGAGTCCGGTTATTGTGGGAACTTCTAAAGGAGAGGCTGATTTTTTTGGCATGGACGAAGCAGCAATGATTGTTTCTTTTTATAGAAAGAAATACAAAGCTCCATTTTTTTTAAATTTAGACCATGGTCGTGACTTAGAATTAATTAAGAAAGCTATTGATTCCGGTTATGATATGGTTCATTTTGATGGATCTAAGATGCCCTTGGATGATAATATAAAAGAAACAAAGAGGGTATTGAATTATGCCAAAAAGAAAGGGCTTGTTGTAGAAGGTGAGGTAGGTTATATTTCTGGCATATCGAGCCTTCATAAAAAGAAAGCTGATATTAAAAAAGTTCGTTTAGCTCCAATGGAGGACATAATTAAGTTCTCAAAAAATGCCAATATTGATTTATTGGCCTTGTCAGTTGGTAATGTTCACGGAGTTTATTCTCAAATGCCTCAGCTTGATTTTAATCTTATTAAGAATGCGGGAGTAAATAGCGCAAAAATGTTGGTTCTTCATGGTGGATCTGGCATTGAATCAGGGGATATTAAAAAAGCTATCAAGTTGGGTATTGTAAAAATTAATGTAAACACCGAATTAAGAATGGCATGGAAAGAGTCTCTCAAGCGTTCTGTGGCTAAAAAAGACTCTTTCGCTCCCTATTCTTTACTTGCTGAATCTAAGTTATCGGTGACAGAAAAGGTAGAAGAAAAGATAAAACTATTCGGAAGCTCTAAAAGATCTTGACCTTGATTTTTTTTAAGGAAAGTGGTAGCCTAATGTTAGGTAGAGTAATAAAAATTAATGTTCTAGATTTTGTTTAATTTGAGAGCATAATCTATTATATTTGAAGAAAATGAATAAAATAACTCATAAACGAGATAGATGTATCGGCTGTGGTGCTTGTGCTTCTATATGTCCTGCTTATTGGACGATGAGCGATGATGGGAAATCTGATCTTAAGGGGGCTACTTTGGTAGATGGTCCTGAAAATTTTAAATTAGAGATTAATGATTTGTCTTGCAATACTGAGGCCGCAGATGCATGCCCGGTTCAATGCATTCTTGTTTCGGAGAAATAAATATAATTATGAAAATATCTTTTCAAAAACGTTCTAGTGATGAAAAAAAAGACCGAAGAGGTGATCACATCTTAGCAGTTTTGTATGGATCAGGAGTAAGTAACACTTCTATTAAAATTAATGCAAAAGAATTTGATAAACTTTTTAAAGAAGCTGGAGAAAGTTCATTAATATCTCTTGAGTCTGAAACTGATAAGGAAAAATATTCAGTTCTTATTCATGAAGTTCAGAAAAATCCTTTGACTAGAAAAATTATCCATGTTGATTTCTACCAGCCAGATCTTAAGGAAGAAGTAGAGGTTTCTATTCCATTAATTTTTGAAGGAATACCACCAGCAGTGAAAGAGCTGGGAGGAACTTTAGTGAAAAACTTTTCTGAATTAGAAGTTAAGGCTCTTCCTAATAAATTACCTCGCGATATTAAAATTAATGTTGAAGTATTGAAAACATTTGATGATGTTATAACAATCGGAGACTTAGTTGTCCCAAAGGATGTTACTATTATGGGTGATCTCGAGGAAATAGTTGCATTGGTGACTCCAGTAGAAGATGTTGAAAAAGAGCTTGAAAAACCAATTGAGGAAGATGTTTCTTCTGTAAAGAAAGAAGTAAAGGAAAAGAAAGAGGAAGTTGATGAGGATTAATAATAAAAAAAACATTTATGTTTAAATTATCTCTTAAAAAATCACTGATTATCCTGGTAATATTTACTCTTCTTCTTAGCAGTGGAGCAGTTTTTATTTCAGCTCAAGCTACTCCTGAGCAGGAAAGAAGTAGCCTTCAAAGGCAGTTAAAAGAATTAGAGGAATTAGAGAGAAAGATTCAAGTGGATGTTACAGTGACTCAAGCAGAGAGAGAACGAATTCAGCATCAAGTATCTACTCTGAGAAGAAGGATTAACCAGCTAAACGCTGAAATTCGTCAAGCTCAAGTAAGGGCACAATCACTTACAGGCCAGATAATAAATACAGAAGCATCTATTGAAGTAACAGTAAATAAAATTGATACTTTGCGAGGAAGACTAGCGAATACTTTAAGAAATATATATCAAGAAGATCAAAGGACAACTGTTGAGATTTTACTTTCTGAAAAAGATCTTAGCGGTTTCTTTGATAACACTTCGGCACTAGAAAGATTGTCATCAGAAAGCAGGGATATTTTAGGAGAGATAATAGTTTTAAAAGTTAATCTGGAAGAAGAAAAAATATCTCTAGGAGATGCAAAAACTGAAACTGAACAATTAGCTGCAGCTAAGACTGCTCAGGCTAGGGAAGCAGAAGCTATCAGAAGAGAACAACAAAGATTGCTAGAGGGTAATCAGCAAAGAGAAGCGCTTCAAAAGAAAGAACTAGAAGAGGTAAGAAAACAGGCAGCTCAAATAAGGGCTAGAATTTTTGAATTAGCAGGAACTCCTAGCACACAAGCACCGAATTTTGGTGAGGCCTATGAACTTGCAAAGTGGGTGGAAGGAATAACGGGAACTAGGCCGGCTTTCTTGTTGGCAATTCTGCAACAAGAATCTGCTATTGGTAGAAATGTGGGAGGTTGTAATATTGCTGATACTACTTCTGGGCATTCAGTAAATATTCGAACCGGTCAAGTACACTCAAATGGAATACATAGGACAAGAGATCTTCCAGGACTCTTAATTATCGCAAACGAGCTTAATACGGACCCTCTTAAAATCCAGATTTCCTGTCCGGTACCAAATATTCCTGGTTTCGGAGGTGCTATGGGGCCCGCTCAATTTATCCCTTCTACCTGGATGGGGTATCGATCAAGATTAAGTACACTTTTGGGAAAACCCGCCAATCCTTGGGTTATTAGAGACTCCTTTTTAGCCTCAGGACTCCTATTATCAGATTTAGGTGCTAGGTCTCAAACCAGCGAAGGGGAATGGAGAGCAGCGATTTCTTATTACGCAGGACCTAATTGTTTAAATTCTCAGGCATGTATTAATCGTAATAGGAGTTATGCTGATCAAGTAATGGGAAGAGTTGCTGGATTCCAAAGAGATATTGATATTTTAAATCAGAGTAGATAATAAATCTCAGTAAAATCAAAAACCGCCTTTGGGCGGTTTTTATTTTTCTCCCTCTTCTTGCAGTGCTTTTACTATTGGATCCATTTCTCCGTTGAGTATGATTTCAATGTTGTGCCAACTTTTTTGTATTCTATGATCAGTTATTCTGTTTTGAGGGAAATTATATGTTCTTATTTTTTCAGACCTATCACTTGAAGTAACTTGTGACGCCCTCTCTTTTTTTAATTTAGCTACACGCTCTTTTTCTAATTTTTCCATTATCCTTGCCTCAAGGATAGACATCGCATTTTCCTTATTTTGAGCCAAGCTTCTTTCAGTTTGAGAAGTAACTACAGTACCGGTTGGCAAATGGGTTATCCTTATCGCAGTTTCTCTTTTGTTAACATGTTGCCCCCCTGGCCCGGAAGCTTTATAGGTATCTACCTTTAGATCGTTGGGAAGAATTTTTACAGTACCTTTTTTAGGCTTTAACATTGCGATGACCGAAACAGTTGATGTGTGTATTCTGCCCCCTTTTTCAGTCTCTGGCACTCTCTGAACTCTATGGACTCCACCTTCATATTGCATAGAAGAGTAGACATTACCATTCTTAAGTTCAAATATTACTTCTTTTAATCCACCAACTTCTGTTGTACTAGAACTTAATATTTTTTGTGTCCATCCTTTATTCTGTGCATATCGTGAATACATCTTAAATAAATTCTCAGCAAAAAGCGCCGCTTCATTTCCTCCTGCACCAGCTCTTATTTCTACAATAACAGCTCCACTTTTCTTACCATCATCGCCATCACTCTTTATTTTTTCAAATAATTCCTTAACCTCTTTTTCTAGTATTATTATTTTTTCTTTGATGATTTCAATTTCTCCTTCGGCTAAACTAATCAATTCTGGATCGTCTTCTTTGGAAATAATTGTTTTATTTTCCTCTTTTTCTCTTATGGTTTTTTTGAGCTCATCTGCCTTTTGGATAAGGTTTTCTAATTTCTTTTTTCTCTTTGAAAGTTCTTCAAATTTTTCCCAATCCGAAATGAGGTCAGGGTCACTGATCTCTTTTAAAAGTTCATCATACTCTTCTTTAAAGAGGTTGAGGTCGAATTCCATATTTAGCATGTACTTACTTCTTTTTTCCTAGATCTTGCTTTTTTTCAAGTTTCTTTTTAAATCTTTCTACTCGTCCCATAGTATCAACAATCTTTTCCTTTCCGGAATAGAAAGGATGGCACGATGAGCAGATGTCAATATTAAGCGTTTCCTTAGTAGATCCGATAGTAAATGAATTTCCGCAAACACATTTCACATCAGTCTTCTCGTGATATTTTGGATGGATTTCTTTTTTCATATATAATTTTATTTATTCAAAACAATTGACATTTAAATACTAACAAAAATCCATTAAAAATCAAGGAATCTTGATTTAATTTTTAAATAGTGTTAAATTACAGCAGATATAAATTAAGTAATAGAACTATATTGTATGACTCAAACTAAAGAAGAATTAGATCAAAAACAACACGAAATGGAAGAAATGGTAAAGGTTGGTGTTCATCTTGGACATAAGAAGAATAAGAAGCATCCTAAGATGGAGCCTTATCTTTATGGTCTAAGAAATGACATTAGTATTATTGATGTGGAGAAGACATATGAAAAATTAGAGGAAGCTCTTAGTTTCATAAAAAGCCTTATTTCTCAAGACAAGGTTGTAATGGTTATCGGAACCAAAGTTCAACTTAAAGAAATGGTTACTGAATTTGCAAAAGAAGTTGATATTCCATATATGACTGAAAGATGGCTTGGAGGAACTTTCACTAATTTTGGAAACATCAAGAAGAGAGTAGATCATCTTAAGGATTTAGAAAAGAAGAAAGAGGAAGGGGATCTTGAAAAATATACCAAGAAAGAAAGACTAAATATTACAAGAGAGATTGAATCTTTGAAAGTAAAGTTTGAAGGATTAAAATCATTATCTAAATTACCTGATGCAGTGTTAGTAATGGACATCGAAAAAGATGGTCTAGCTGTAAAGGAGGCCTCAGAGAGAGGAATCAAAGTAATTGCTATTTCTGATTCCAATGTTAATCCAGAGGTTGTTGATTATCCAATTCCAGCAAATGATGATGCCGTATCTTCTGTAAGATATATCTTAGAAAAGATAAAGGGTATTATCATAGAATCTAGGGTCGTGCGCTAGAAAAGTTTTAATTTAACCGTTGTTAAAATTATGAGTAATTTAGATTTAGTAAAACAGCTTCGTGAAGAGACAGGCGTTTCGTTAATGGAATGCAAGAAAGCAATAGAAGAAGCAGGAGGAGATATTGAAACAGCAAAAGATCTTTTAAGGAAAAAAGGACAAGCTATGGCTGCTAAGAGATTGGGCCGTGATGTTGGAGAAGGTATTATTACTAGCTATATCCATCCCAATCAAAAAATAGGAGTGTTATTAGATATCCGATGTGAATCTGATTTTGTTGCAAGGTCCGATGATTTTCAAAATCTTGCCCGAGAAATCTGTCTTCAAATAGCTGCTATGAAACCATTGTTTATACAAGAAGAAGATGTTCCAGAAGCTAATATAGAAAAAGAGAAAGAAATCTTTATGGAACAATTTGCTACAAGCGATAAACCGAAAGAAGTTATTGAAAAGATAATAGAGGGAAAGATTAATAGTTACAAAAAAGATGTATGTCTTCTTTCACAAGAATGGGTAAAGGATACCAGTAAAACCATTGAATCGCTAGTAAAGGAAGTTATTGCGAAATTGGGAGAAAATATTGTAATTAAGGGATTTACTAGATACGAGATATAATGTTCCAGATAATAATATTCATTTTCTTGATAGCTAGTTTCTTAGTAATGGTATCAATTTTTTACCAAAAATTGCCTGCTTTGAATAAAGTTGTTATTGATAGTTCAGTTACTAAAAAGGATAGTTATATACTGAAGGTTAAAAAGAGAATATTGGAAATTCCTTTTATAAAGAATTTTTCATGGAATAGCATTCTGCAAAAAATTCTTTCAAAGGTAAGAGTTTTTGTTTTAAAGATAGAAAGTAAGATCGGAGATTTTCTTCACCTTCTTAGAAAAAAGTCCGAGAAAAAATAATCAACGAAGGTGTTTTGCCGGCTTAGCTCAGTGGTAGAGCAACTGTTTTGTAAACAGTAGGTCGCCAGTTCGAATCTGGCAGCCGGCTCCAAGAGTTTTCAAGGAATAATAATCCTTGACAAAATTTTTGAAATGTATAGAATGGTTCCAGAAGATGCAAATGTAAGATTGAAAAATGAGAGATTAAAAAGCAAAATTATTTGAAGACGAAGGCTTTATTCAGGAAGCATCTTCCTGATTTTTATTTAAGAAGAAAGAACCTTGAAAATTTAGAGAACAAAAGTCAGTTTTTTAGAGTTGTTCCGAAACTATTTTTTTTTGAGAGTTTGATCCTAGCTCAGGATGAACGCTGGCGACGTGGATAAGGCATGCAAGTCAAACGGCTCTTTCTTACAAGCTTGCTTGTTTTTAAGAGCAGTGGCAAACGGGTTAGTAACACGTGGGTAATTAACCCCATTCACGGGCATAACTAGTCGAAAGGCTAGGTAATTCCCGATGGTCCTATGTTTTCTATGAATTTATAGGTAAAGGTTTACGTAAGTATTCCGGAATGGGATAAGCCCGCGGCTTATCAGCTAGTTGGTAGGGTAATGGCCTACCAAGGCTATGACGAGTAGGCGGGGTGAGAGCCTGATCGCCAACAAGGGCACTGAGACACGGGCCCTACTCCTACGGGAGGCTGCAGTCGAGAATATTGGACAATGGGGGAAACCCTGATCCTGCGACGTCGCGTGCTTGAAGAAGCTCTTCGGGGTGTAAAGAGCTTTTCTGGAGGAAGAATATTTATATGACGGTACTCCAGGAATAAGGGGATGCTAATTCTGTGCCAGCAGCAGCGGTAACACAGAATCCCCAAGCGTTATCCGGATTTATTGGGCGTAAAGGGTCCGTAGGCGGTTTAGAAAGTCTTTGGTCAAATCTTCAGGGCTTAACCTTGAAGCTTCTAAAGATACTCCTAAACTAGAGAACGTTAGAGGTTGATGGAACGGTCGGTGTAGGGGTAAAATCCGTTGATATTGACCGGAACACCAAAAGCGAAGGCAATCAACTGGGACGATTCTGACGCTGAGGGACGAAAGCGTGGGCAGAGAACGAGATTAGATACCTCGGTATTCCACGCTGTAAACGATGAACACTAGCTATTTGAAGTGTCGACCCTTCAAGTGGCGAAGCTAACGCGTTAAGTGTTCCGCCTGGGAAGTACGGCCGCAAGGCTAAAACTCAAAGGAATAGACGGGGGCTCACACAAGCGGTGGATCATGTGGCTTAATTCGACGATAAGCGAGGAACCTTACCAGGGCTTGACATTCATTTGAAATCCTTCCGAAAGGAAGGCCCTTCGCAAGAACAAGTGGACAGGTGCTGCATGGTTGTCGTCAGCATGTGCCTTGAGGTGCACGCTTAAATGCGGTAACATGCGCAACCCTCGCCCTATGTTTTACTTTGTCATAGGGGACTGCCCGAGACAATCGGGAGGAAGGTGAGGATGACGCCAAATCAGCATGGCCCTTTGATGCCCTGGGCTGCACACATGATACAATGGTCGGGACAATGGGTTGCCAACCCGTAAGGGGGAGCTAATCCCACCAAACCCGATCTCAGTTCGGATTGAGGTCTGCAACTCGACCTCATGAAGCCGGAATCGCTAGTAATCGCCAATCAGCCACGTGGCGATGAATATGTTCCTGAGCCTTGTACTCACCGCCCGTCAAGTCAAGCGAGTTGGGAATACCCTAAGTGCCCTACAGGGTACCACGGTAGGCTCAATAAGAGGGACTAAGTCGTAACAAGGCACGGGTAGCGGAAGCTGCCCGTGGATTATCTAATCTTTTGAAATAGTGTCGGACAGAATCGGTTTGTGAGAATTCTCAAACTGATACTGAGTGTTGGTTAAACACTTTAACTATAACTTCGGAACGACTCTAAAAAGCTGATTTATACAAGAAATGCACGACAACGAGTGCTTTTTTTTGTTGATAAATTTTTATTTTTCTGCTACGATACTGCCATGGCGGTTCCCAAAAAAGTTATAAATTTTCTTGATAAGAGTGCAATAAAATATGATGTTATAAATCATCGTAAAGTTTTTACTGCTTTTGATAAATCAAAAACTTTAAGGGTGAAGGAATCGTTAATTGGAAAAACAGTTCTTTTGAAATTAGATAAAAATATTGTTATTACTCTTGTGTCCGGGGATAGAATAATTGACCTTGATAAATTTAATAAGATTGCTGCCAAAGCTATGGGCAAAGAAGTGAAAAAGGTAAGCATCGTAAAAGATAAATGGATTAAGGAGAACATAAAGGGTATAAAGATTGGGGCAATGCCACCTTTTGGTCAGCTCTGGACAATTCCTGTATTTATTGATAAAAGTCTCTTGGAGGGTTCAAAGATAATATTGAACTCTGGGGATAATCAACACTCTATTAAAATGACCCCCACTGGATTGAAACGATCTATGCCCGAATACTTCGAAGGAAGTTTTTCTAAAAAGAAAATTTTAAAAAAGAAGGAGTAGTTTGGGCGCGTAGTTCATTGGCAGAACGCCTCTCTGATAAAGAGGAGGTAGATGGTTCGATTCCATCCGTGCCCACAGAGACAAGGGCCCTTGGCTCAGTTGGTAGAGCGCCTCATTTGCAATGAGGAGGTCGCCGGTTCGAATCCGGCAGGGTCCACACT
>JAHXGM010000010.1 GCA_019923605.1 Candidatus Nealsonbacteria bacterium
TTGAATCAATCGGCAAAATTCCTGAAAGTTTCCTGACTGGTGCCCCTGCCAGGATTTGAACCTGGGACCACTTGCTTAAAAGGCAATTGCTCTACCAACTGAGCTACAGGGGCAATTTTTACTTTTGTATTCTATCTTATTTTTTCTTTTTTGGAAAGAGTTAGCAAGGAATAAATCCCCACATAAATCTATAGCCCGGCCTGCCTTAACTCTTCTAACAATTCCTTCTGTTTTCTTGATAGTGACTTAGGTGTTTCTATGGTAAGTCCAACGTAGAGATCTCCCCTTCCAAATCTTGAAAAATGGGGAACTCCCTTTCCTGAAATTTTAAGAATTTTACCAGACTCGGTTCCTGCTGGAATCTTAATAATTATTTTTTTTCCGTCTAATATCTTTGCTTCTACTTTCCCTCCAAGTGCTGCATCAGCAAATGAAATAGGAAGGGACATAAAAAGATGGTCTCCCTTTCTTTTGAAAACAGGGTGTTCTTTAACCAATATCCTGATATGTAAATCTCCTGACGCTCCCCCTTTCTTACCGGCATTACCTTGTCCTGAAACTCTAAGTGCTTGGTTAGTATCTACTCCAGCAGGGATTATAACATCTATCTTTTCTTCTCCTTTTATGCGTCCCTCACCCCTACAAACATTACATGGCTTTTCGGGTTTCTGACCCTCCCCGTCACATTCGGGACATGTTGCAACCTGAGTAAAAGAACCTAAAATAGTTCTTTTTATTTCCTGAACCTTACCAGTTCCTCTACAAGAAAAACATTCATTTCTAGCTGTACCAGGCTCTGCACCAGTACTTTGACATCTACTACAATTAATAAATTTCCTTATATTAAAACTTTTCTTCTGTTCGCTAAGTACCGCCTCAAGAGGCATTTCTAAATCAATCTCAATATTCTTTCCTTTACGAACATCTTTAGATCTTCTAGGTGAAGAAAATCCAAAGGCCTCACCGAATATATCACCCAAGTCTCCAAAGTCAAAGTTCACATTACCGTCAAAACCACCAAAACCTGCTCCAGGACCTCCTCCCTCAAAAACATTACCATATTTATCATATTGAGATCTTTTACTTTCATCAGAAAGAACTTGATAGGCTTCATTAATTTCCTTAAATTTACCCTCATTGCCACCCGCTTTATCTGGATGATATTTATGAGCGAGTTTTCGGTATGCTTTCTTAATGTCTTCCTTGGAAGCATTATTAGAAACTCCTAAAATTTTATAATAATCTTTCATAAACTATCTAAGTAAATTATTTTTCTTGATACTCCCCTTCCTCAATGTTTCCTTGCTCTTCATCTTTTACTTCAGGATCTTGAGATCCTTCTGATGCTTGCTGAGCTTCCTCTTTGTACATCTCTGCACCAATTTTTTGAATTACTGTAGAGAGTTCTTCTGTTTTCTTTTTAATCTCTTCAATGTTATCACCATCTTTCTCCTTTTTCAATTCCTCAGCTTTTTCTTCAACCTCCTTCTTAAGGGCTGGAGCAATCTTATCCCCAAGTTCTTTCAAGGTCTTTTCTGATAAATAGACTGACTGTTCGGCAATGTTTTTCGCCTCAATCATTTCTTGTTTTTTCTTATCTTCCTCTGCATGAATTTCGGCATCTTTTGTCATTTTCTCAACCTCTTCATCTGACATGCCACAAGCTCCTTCTATTTTAACTGATTGAGATTTTCCAGTAGCTTTATCCCTTGCTGATACATTTAAAATACCATTGGCATCAATATCAAAAGAAACTTCAACTTGAGGAACTCCCCTAGGAGCAGGAGGAATGCCATCTAATAAGAATCTTCCCAATGTCTTGCTATGACTTGCCATAGGTCTTTCGCCTTGTAAAACATGGATATCTACAGATGGCTGATTATCAGCTGCAGTAGAAAATACTTGAGTTTTAGCAGTAGGAATAGTAGTATTTTTGGAAATTAAAATAGTATTAACTCCACCATAAGTTTCAATTCCTAGGGATAAAGGAGTTACATCAAGTAAAAGCATGTCCTTAACTTCTCCTTCAGTCTTTCTTCCCTCATCACGAGCAGATAATATTTCTCCCTGTATGGCTGCTCCAATCGCAACTACTTCATCGGGATTAATTTCTCTATTAGGTTCTTTACCGAAGAATTTCTTTATTTCTTCTTGAATCTTTGGCATTCTTGTTTGCCCTCCAACCATAACAATAGCTTCAATATCAGCTGGAGTAAATTTTGCTTCAGCTAAAGTTTTCTTAACTAATTCAATGGACCTATCAACATACTCTTTGGTTAAATCTTCAAGCTTAGCCCTAGTAAGTTTTAGGTATAAGTGCTTTGGACCGGAACTATCGGAAGTAACAAATGGAATGTTAATCTCTGTTTCCATTGAAGTTGATAATTCAATCTTTGCTTTTTCGGCAGATTCTTTTAATCTTTGCAGAGCAAGCTTATCTTTTGAAAGGTCAACTCCCTGGTCTTTATTAAATTCATTAATAATCCAAGTAACTATTTTTTGATCAAAGTCTTCACCTCCAAGATGAGTATCTCCACCGGTAGCCTTAACCTCAACAGTGTCTTCACCAATATCAAGCACGGAAACATCAAAAGTTCCTCCTCCAAAATCATAGACTACCACTTGCTGATCACTCTTTCTTGTTAATCCGTAAGCTAAGGCAGCAGCTGTTGGCTCATTAATTACTCTGCGTACATTAAGTCCGGCGATTTCCCCAGCAACTTTAGTCGCCTTTCTTTGAGCATCATCGAAATAGGCGGGACAAGTTATAATGGCATCGGTTATCTTCTCTCCTAACTTGTCTTCTGCATCTTTTTTTAATTTTTGTAATATCATTGCTGATATTTCAGCTGGTTTGTGCCACTTATTTCCCATCTTTATCTCTATTCCTCCGTCAGATGCTTCTTTTATTTCATAGGGAAGTAATTTTTTGTCTTCCTGAACTGAAGCATCGGAAAAACGGCGCCCGATAAGTCTCTTTGCTGCAAAGATAGTATTTTCAGGATTAGTAATTTGCTGTCTTCTTGCAACTACCCCAATAACTCTTTCTCCTCCTTTGGTAACAGCTACAACCGAAGGTGTAGTTCTATTACCCTCTTTATTTTCAATTATTTTTGGATCTCCTTTTTCAACTACGGCCATTGCTGAAAATGTTGTTCCTAGATCGATTCCTATTATCTTTCCCATATTTTTGTATATTTATTTAATAATCTATTTCATTATTTTCACTTTCGCAGGACGAATAAGTTTCTCGCCCCTTGTGTAACCTTTAGCTACCTCTTCAATAATGATACCACTCTCGCCCTCACCATCAACCAGTGCAATTGCTTCATGAAAGTGGGGGTCAAATGGTTTTCCTAAACATTCTATTTCACTTACTCCCTGATTTTTTAAAAGATTATTCATATCAATCTTTGTCCTAATCAATCCGCTTATAAAGATATTATCTTTTTCCTCTTCGGGAATTTGCTTTTCTGCTATTTCAAAACTATCGATTATCGGAATTATCTCAGAAATAATTAGCTCGGTACTATAATCTATAAGGCTTTTTATCTTTTCCCCCTCTTCCTTTTTGTAATTTATGAAATCGGCTTTTTCTCTTTTCCATCCGTTTAAGCAATCTTCTTTTTCCTTTTTACACTCTTCTAGTTCTTTTAAAATATTATCTTGATCTTTTTCGTTCATAAGTTTTTTTCATTTAATAATTTTATTATTGAATTTATTAAGAATATATTCTTATCATAAGCCATTCTTTTCGGTCCCAATATGGCTAATATACCATTCTTCCCTTCGTATAACCGACATCTGGAAATCAAAATACTGAATTCGCTAGATTTTGGTATGGGTGATTCTTCTCCAATATATATCTGTAATGGATCATCATTTAAATTGAAATCATCAATATTTTCTTCAAAATAGTCAATGACTGAAAAAAAATCTTTAATATAATCTGAGTTTAAGAATTCAGGCCCAGAAAATAAATTCCTCCAACCTTCTTTTAGAAATATCTTGCTCTCTGATGAATAGGAGATACTTAACCCTGATGAAGCAGAAGCCAAAATCCTATTCAATTCTTGCAAAAACATTAATCGATCCTTAATTTGGCTATCAATCCTATCAATTTCTTTACTTATTCGTTCATTTATCAATTTTTCTATCTTGCTCTCAACAAGATGATCGACAAAAAATCTATATCCTTTATCTAAAGGCACTCTTCCAGAAGAAGTATGAGGTTGGCATAAATATCCCATATCAGTTAATTTCTGCATCTCAATTCTAATACTCGCAGAAGATAGATCTAATTCATATTTACGTTTTAAAAAATCTGAGCTAACAGGTTCAGCAGTACTTATATAATCCTTCACTATCATGTTTAAAATGACACCTTGTCTTTCGCTAAGAGACATATTTTAAATAGTTACAAAGACATTATAGCAAATGACAATTAGCAGTCAAGAGACCTGACTGCTAAAAAAAGAAGAAAGCCATTGTTCTTTTTGAATGTCGGAACAAAGTGATAATGTCAGTACCAGTAAAGTAGAAATGAGTCAGGGTCAAAGTGGTGCATACTTAAAGTATTATCAGTAAATAAAAACAAGACCTGCTCCTGACCATCCTTGGAGATAGTATGGTCGGATTCAAGAGAAAAAACGTGTCGCTAAATTATCAGCTAACTGACATTTCTATTTTGCTAATCATGTCATTTCTAAATTGCTTTGACGCAAAGGTATGAAATTATCAAGCACAATTAATTAATCAGTTGAAAGAAAGAAAAGTCGTATCCTTCTTAAATCATCGTATGATAATTTATGACCATGATTTTCCAAATGACTTTTAATTGGAGCAAGGCGCTCAAAGGTATGTTTCAAGACTGCATTTTCAACTAAAGAAAGAATCTTCTTATTAGGCGCAAGATAAGAGAAATTAAGTGGAGTTCCTTGTTTTAATATCTTTTCTGCATGAGTCATTACCGTACCAACAGAAAGGTTTCTTTTTTTAGCTATTTTCTCAATCTTCACCCCTTTAGACAAAAGATCACTGGTTTTGGATAAAGTAGAGCTATTTACGGACTTCTTCTTTTTAACAATATTCCAAGATCCTCCTAATGATTTTACAAATGCTTTTTGACGTTTTTCAAGCTCACTTTTAGATAATTGACTAAGCCTGCTCTTTGCCAATTCAGAACGTTTACGAAAACCATTATCAGCTATTGATACACATTCATCAACTTCAAGGGCGGTTGAGTTTAATCCACGTAAATACAGGCCATCAAGAGACTTTACTCGAGAAAGAGCAACATAACCCTGACCGGGAACAAAACACTGCGACAGGTCCATTTCTGCTTCATCCAAAGTCATACCTTGACTCTTATGAACTGTAACAGCCCAAGCAAGACGAAGTGGTACTTGTTTTATCTCAGCTAGCACTTTTCCATCTTCTTCTCTTTTCCAACTTACAGGCTCAGCTAATATAGTCTGACCCGAACGAGTCTTAACTAGTGGAACACCCTGCTTAAATCCAGTAATAACTCCCTGTGTTCCATTAGCGTAATTACCACTCTGATTATTTTTAACAAACATTACTTCGGCCCCTTCCTTAAGATGCAAACATTCTGGAGCAAGGCATCCTTTTTTTAATGAATCAACAAAGATATCTCGTCCCTTTGAAGTCATCTGAAAAGTGTATTCTTCTTTTTCAATCCGACCTAGATACTCTTCATTTAATTTATCCACATCTTCATTATGAGTGAATAGACGCAAGAAACCACTTTCCGTTTCACTATTCAAACTACATCTCCCATTAAGGTATTTGCGATGCCTTTCTGTAATTTTTCTTTGACGAACAGCGGATAGTAATTCCAAAAAAACAAAATCGCCTTGTCTGTGTTGTTCGTTTAAATAACAAACTACTGGTTGTAATTCTGACCAAGCACGAGAACTAAATGCATAATTTGATTCTCCTCTTCCCTTTTCTACAGGAGGAAGTTGGAAAAAGTCCCCAGAAAAAATTATTTGCATACCTCCAAATGGTTCACTCATTGCTCTTTTAAGGTGACGGGCTACAAGGTCCAGCATATCTAAGAAAGGTCCCGAAAGCATAGATATCTCATCAATAATTAACACTTCTGTTTCTTGAAACCTGTTCCAAAGAACACGCTTTTGTTCTATCTGGTCTAAAACTAAGGGAGTTATATAATTCCTTATACCAATACCGCTCCATGAATGAATCGTTGACCCCTCTAGATGAGTTGCGGCAACACCAGTAGATGCGGTAATGGCCGGTCTTATTCCCCGTTCCTTAAGCCAAGATATGTACTTATTAAGTATATATGTTTTACCTGCCCCAGCTTCTCCGGTTAAATAGACACTGTGACCCATTTTTAAAATATTTAAAGCCACTTCTTGTTTCATAGATGATTTAATATAACACAAAACAACAACTGAAACAAAGAAGTTAAGCTAGTGAATGTCGCCAAAGTGTGCCCAGATAGCAAGTGTAGTCTAAGGCGATGGGTATTCCCCTAAAGATACGACAAAAACACACCCATGCAATTTAATTTTTAGATTCTTCCGCTAAACGTTTAAGATGTTCATTTTCTTTCTTCAGCTCTACCATCTTTAATTCTCGGCCAACCGATAGTCTATGAAATTGCTCCATCTCCTCCACTTTTCTTTCCATTTCTTTTGTTCTTTGACTTATCTTGTCCTCTAATGTTTCATTTAACTCTTTGAGTTGCTTTGTTCTTGTTTTAACTTTTTCTTCTAATATCTCATTAGACATTTCCGCTGCCTGCTTGGATTTTTTTAAGGTTTTAACCATGTCATTGAAAGTATCCACAATATCAACTAATTCAGTTCTTATTCCAGTTGGCGCCCGAAGAGAAACATTCATATCTCCTTTTTTAACCTCTTGAATACCCCTATTCAAAACAACGATTGGATTAATAATAAATTTAGAAATAATTAAATGAAGCAAGAGTATGAGTAATAAAGCAATGACTGCGACAATAAAACCAACGGTAAGTGCTTGCTGAATGGCCATTTTTCGGATTAAATCCAAGTCAATACCAAGCCAAAGATTTTCAGTAGCCACAGCTTTCATAGATATTTCCAGAACCCTTTTATTATTCCAAACCCCACTTCTGATATAGGGATCGTCAAAAAAGGGAGGGGCATTATCAACTAATTCTCCAATTTCTTCAGGAATATTACTAACTAATATTCGGTTGGTATCTGGCTGAATCATTCTCATGAAAATAACATCAGGAGAAGTACTCATTTCTTCCACAAATATTCGAGGTAGTGCTGGCAACATACCAATAGCCCTATAATAGACAACTGGATTATAGAGCGTATTCTTAAAAGCACTTAAAGTTGATACGTGATGACTAATAGTTATATCAACGGTATTTCTATAAGAGATATAAGAAGTTGCACCCACAAGAACAATGACAGCCACAAAAAGAATAACGGCCAAAGGCAATATTAAGAATTTCTGCAGAGAAGAACGCATAGGTTCATTTATCTAATCGTAGACAATACCCCTGAAGAATGAGTTGCAAAAATTCCGGCTATCTGAACATCATCTGGATAAGAATCGCTGACACCGTAAGCATTCCTCATATCCTCAGCTGTTATCCATACTCCTAAATTAATTGGCAATAATTGTCCCCTAGCGGCAGCTTCTGGAATTAATTTCTGAGTAAAAGCTGAAAACTCAAACAATTGAGCAAGATAAGAAATTCTATCGCCCCGAGGTTGAAGTAAGATCCTTAATACTTCGGGATTAAAATGATCAAAATGACCGTGAGTAATAAGAATTAAATCAGCCGCTAATCCCTCTGCAGTTTTATATTGAGGTGGGTAATTAGCAGCATTAACTGCTTTCCATTCTGGATCTAAAACAATTCTGGAACCATTGGGTGTTTCCATTACGAATCCCGAATGGCCAAGCCAGGTGAATTCAAGACCCATTATTTCAAATTGCTCTCCTGGGGCTGGAAGAGTTACGCCAGTAGCTGGTGTTCTTTCATTCATTGCAATCACAAAATCAGAATCATCTTTTGGATAAAATGGGAAGCTATTATGATGTGAGGCAAGAACATAGCTTGGCTGAATAATATTTATTGCATAAACCCACTCCTCAACTCCCATTTGATAAATTTTAGAATGAGTTGCTACGACTATATCGGGAGCATAAAAGTCTCTTATAGCCTCCCAATTAATCATAAGATCGGTATCACCTGCAAAATAAACTGTGGGACCATCTTCAACCTTAACCATCCATCCTTGTGCTGGCCATCCCCCCCAAAAAGGTGGCAATCCACCCTTAATGTTTGCTACATCTTTTCTTATTTCTATTATTTGTTCCGGAATCAAAAGAGTAGATCTATTCAATAGGGTAACTCCCCATAGTGATCCTAACGAAATAATAAGTGTTACAGCGAGTAAGACTGACAATATTTTATTAGACATATTTTATAATTGCTTTTATTTTATATTACTCTACCACTATAACTCGTCCCTGCATAAAAGGATGAGGAGCACAATGGTAATCAAAGGTGCCGACATTATCAAAAACATGGGAAAAGCTATCGCCTGTTGAGAGTAATGGCGAATTTAGTTCATCCCCATCATCAGAGGTAACAGTATGAGCACCTGTATCATTGTTTCTCCAAACAACCATAGTTCCAACCTGAACAGTTATCTCTTGAGGAACATAGGCAAAACTACTGATTACAACGTTCCTCTGCTCCATTTCTATTATAGGAGCTTCTTTGATATTAAGTTCTTCATCAATGATAATTTCTTCTTCTATTTCAACTGGAACTTCTACTCCGTCCGCTCGTTGAAAAATAAGAAATACCACAACAAAAATAACTAACAAAACTATACCGATTATTAAAGATTTATTTTTTATGCTATTTTTATTTATTATTAATAATATTTTGACCTTTACGATATTAAACTATAGTTTTTACAAAAGCAGAAAACCATATGGGTAACTACTAAGTATAATATCACATAGGCAAATCCATGCAACTATTTCCAAGCATTAACACCTAAAAATTTAATTACTCGTCTAGAAGATGAAAGAGCCAAGAAAATAGTCCAAATGAAAGCTATCATGCCTAAAATAACTGTCATAGTATATCCGGGGTTTTTATGGTGGTAGCAATATCTGGAAAATTAATACCTATTTAATTTTTTATTAGATAAAATTAAGACTAGTGGGATTAAGATTAAAATTGGCATAACAACAAATCCGTGAAAGATAATGATGGTATAAAGAATTATTGTCATTTTTCGCCTAAATAATATTTTTTGTTTTTTATCTTATCGGGAAGAAAGCTTTCTTTTGAATATTCTTCATAATCTTTACCATAATCCATATCTTTCATCATTTTTGTGGCTGGATTACACACCTTTAAGGGAATATTTAAATTTCCATATTTATCTACATCAGAAAGTGCTCTCAAGTAAGCATTATAAGAACTTCTGTCTTTTTTACTTTTACAAAGATAAACAACTCCATGGGCTAAATTTATACCACATTCAGGTAATCCAATAACTTCAACAGATCGAAAAACCTCATTCGCTACTACTAAAGCTGTTGGCTGAGCCATTCCAATATCTTCCGAGGCAAAAATTATCATCCGGCGGGCAATAAATTTAGGATCTTCTCCGGCTCTAATCATCCTTGATAGATAATAAAGGGCGGCATCTACCTGACTGGCCCTCATACTTTTAATAAAAGCTGATATGGTATTGTAATGCTCATCTCCTTTTTTGTCATAACGAATAGATTTATTCTGTATGGTTTCCTCAAGAGAATTAAGCGAAATTTCTCCATAGAGCTTATTGGCACTATCAATCATAGTTATTACTTGGCGAGCATCACCATTTGCCATATTTATTAACCATTCTTTTACTTCAGTGTTTAGCTTAAATCCGGTCCTATCAATTATCTGACTCATTTCTTTTTCAGATAATGTATTAAAAACAAAAATTCGGCATCTTGATAATAATGCGGATATGACCTCAAAACTGGGATTTTCGGTTGTTGCCCCAATTAAAGTTATTTCTCCCGACTCTACATAGGGAAGCAAAAAATCTTGTTGTGCTTTATTAAAACGATGTATTTCATCAAGGAATAAAACCTTGGACTTATTATCTATTTGATCTGAAATAATTGCCTGAATATCTTTTTTTCCAGAAGAAACCGCTGAAAACTCATATAGTTTAGCATTTAAAGAAGTAGTGTAGATTCTAGCTAATGTCGTTTTGCCTGAACCTGGGGGTCCCCATAAAATAAAGGAGAACAAATGACCCTGATTAATAGCTAAACGCAATGGTTTTCCCGGACCAACTAAATGATCTTGACCAATAAAATCATCGATACTTATTGGTCTAATAATTGATGCTAATGGCTTCATGCTACATATATTATCACTCTATTTAAAGTAAACTCGGCTATCAAATCTAAGATCAATATATTCCAGCTTTTTACGTTTAGCAGGAGATATTTTCTCCTCTAGAACTAATTCCAGTTTTAATATTTGTGTAGATAAGTCCTCTTTGCTATTAAAATAAATATACCAATTTTCACTAGTTTTGGCGTTGAGTTTTTGATTACCAACTTCAAACTCAATGAGCCCAAGGTTTTCTCCGATTCTTTTCCATATCTTAATTATTCTCTGCATATCATTAATATCAACGACTTGTTCACCTAATTGAAAATCGCCTTGGCTTCTTATAATCACTCTTCTCTTGTCATCATCTCTTCTTTCCCTAAAAGCAACACCAACCGAATCTACTAAATAACATTCACTGTTACACCAAAAGGCAACTGGTTGCCTTTCTTTGATATTGATAGTAATTTTATCTGGCAAATCCTTCTTTATCTGAACATCCTTAATTAACGGAAAAGCCTCCAAAATATCTTTAGACATCTGATTTGAATTAAAAAGAAAGATGCTGGATGAACGAAAAAATAATATCTTTGTTGATAATTTTTCTTCTATTGGACCCAAAATAGCTTCTCTTGATAAGACTTCATTTCCTTCTATTTTAATATTATTAATCCAGAAATAATCAAAAAATAAAAAAAAATAAGCTAGCGATATAAATAAAAAAGATATTCCCGCAGGCAGTAAAAATAACTTTTTTTTATAAAAAGGTTTTACTAATTTCTTACGGTGCGATTTCCTAAAATTCTTTTTCTTTGTTTTCATTTCATCTCTTAATTTTTTCGAAAAAATAAGTAATCCAATATTTAAAAGAAATTGGCAGGTCTCTTGCTGGAGCGTAATTTATCTCATTGCCTCCAAAACCTTTTTTAAAAAATGTTAAGCCTGCCCATCGATGTTTTGGATCATCAGAAGGGGATATTGCCCAAAAATTATATTTTGTACAACCTCTTCTTTTTGCTTCCTTTATTGCCTCCCATTGAATTAAATAAGAGGCTGAAATATCTTTATATTCCGGCAAAGAAGCTCCGTGGTGATAGAATGCTTTACCACCCCAAAATATAATCATAGCTCCAGCTATATACTTATCTTTATAAGTTGCCAGTATCAATAAAACTTCTTCTTTTTCAGATAATGCTTTTAATTCTTTTTTTAGATAATCAAGTGAAAAAGGATGAAACCCTTGAAAATGAGCAGTTTTACCATAGACTTCATAGAAATGATTAAGGTCTGATTCATTATGTGAAAAATGAATTTTAAGATCCTTCTCCTTTTGCGACTTTCGTATTAAATATCTGGTCCCCTTTCTCATTTGAGATAAAAGTTCAGTTTCATCTTTATCAAGAGAAAGCTCCCAACTCCTGACCGGAAAAACAAACGAAGACGATTCTCTAAATCCGGCTTTGACCAATAGGGCATCCTCCCAAGAACTTTTTTCCCAGACCGGTGCAATCCGTATAAAAACAGCTTTTTCCTTTTTTGCTATATCCCTAACATCATCAATAATTTGTTGCAAAACTTCTTCAGTTTTTTCTCTAATCAATGGACTATGACTTAATAGAATAAATCTCCCCTTAGCAGCATCAATTTTAGAAACTAAGAAAATAGCCAAAAGTTTATCTCCCTCAAAAACACCCCTTCGCCAAACCTTATTACCAAGATCACTTCTGAATTTTCCCCAACTCCAAGAATTAAGAAAAGTTTGCTCTGTGATAGTCAGACAAAAATCGTTCCAAGTATCAGCGTCTTTTATTTCTTTAATAATCATAAGCTATTCTTTCTTCTTTATCATATCTACTACATTCTCCATCTTCATAGATCTTGATCCTTTTACCAAAACCATATCACCGGGAATAATCATATCTTTAATTTTTTTCCCGGCATCCCAAGAATTTGAATAATGATAAACATTCTCAAGACTCATCCCTAGCTTTAATGCTTCCTCCTTTATGTAACTAGCTTGGTCACCTACGGTAATTAAAATATCACAATTATTAGCAACCATTTGACCAATACTACGATGACTATCCACAGAATTATCACCCAATTCTTTCATATCTCCTAAAACAGCAACTCGACGATCCACATTAATCTCTGATAATACCTCTAGAGCAGCTTGAACTGAAGCTGGTGAAGCATTATATGTATCATCTATAATAAAATAATTATCTTTGCCCTCAATTAAATTAAGTCTTCCTGGTTCAGGCCGCAATTCTCTGAAAATGTCTTTAGCTTTTTCAATATCAATACCAAGAGCTATCCCACAAGCAACTGAAACAGCAACAGAATAGGCAAAGGGTTTTCCTAGGCAATAAGGCAAATGTATTATCGTTGAACTATCTTTATAGCGAAGCGTAAAAAGTATTCCATAAGGCATAGAAAACATATTTTTATTTTGATATTTAAAATCAAAAATTCTAATATCTGCCCCCTCGTTAAAACCAAAAGTTATTATTTTGCTTTTGATTCTGCTTTTTACCTTAATTACCCGAGGATCATCAAAGTTTAAGATGGTGAAATCATTTACCTCTGAAAAGGCTGTGATTTTATGCTTTTCTTCTACTAATTCATCAATGTTTTTATAGTTTTCAAGATGTGATGGTGCGTCGCCAATAAAAGTGATGACTGATATATCGGGCTTGGCAATTTCAGTTAAATAAGATATATCCCCGAGTTTATCAGCTCCCATTTCCGCTACTATTATCTCTGGATAGTTTTTATTCTTTTTAATAATTAGTTTTATTCCTGAAATAATTATTTTAATCCAGCTAAAAATAGATCCTTGTCCCCCTTCTGACCTTCCAATAAAAACTAGGGGTAAACCAAGCTCATTATTTAGATTACCAGCACTACCCCTTGTAGTAAAAAAATTCTGTAAATAAAAAGAAACAGCATTCTTTGCCGAAGTTTTACCAACAGATCCTGTGATAGCTATTATCTTTGGAGAATAGATATTATTTATCTTTTTAGCAATTATTCTTAATATTGATTTAAGAATATTTTTTTTCATTATTTTGCTTTTTTAAAAAATTATGTACTTTCAAAAAAAGGACCTCCCGGAGATTACGTTAAGAAGTGCTTTGAAAATGAAAAGGAATAAGAAGTCATAAAGGCTGATCTAAAGATCAGTCTCTTTTTTGATTAAATCCTTTCCGATATAAGCTTTTAATACTTCAGGAACTCTAATACTTCCATCTTCTTGTTGATAATTTTCAATAATGGCAATAATAATCCTCCCTATTGGCAGGGCTGTTCCATTCAACATATGAACAAAATTTATTCCATCAGGATTACGATATCGAATATTTAATCTGCGTGACTGAAAGTCCGTACAATTTGAGGTTGAGTGAGTTTCTCGATACTCTCCTTGTCCCGGCATCCATGCTTCAATATCATATTTGGATGCAGCCGGATCTCCAAGGTCACCAGTACAAATATCTATAACTTGATAATGAAGACCTAATTTTTTCATTATTTCCTCTTCAATTGAAAGTAATAATTGATGCTCCTTTACTGACTCTTCGGGTGTACAAAATGAAAACATCTCAATCTTATCAAATTGATGCACTCTTAGTATTCCCTTAGTGTCTTTCCCATAGGAACCAGCCTCTCTTCTAAAGCAAGAGGAAAATCCAATATATCTTATGGGAAGATCTTTTTTCTCAAAGATTTCATCTGCATGCATTGGGCCAATAGACTGCTCTGATGTACCAACTAAAAGTAGCGGATCATCCTTTAAAAAATAAACATCTTCGCCCTCCCAATCTTTCTTAGTGTCATTAAAAGTTCTTTTAATGTAACCCATTCTCTCCATCATATCCGGCTTTATAATTACTGGGGGAACGACAGGAACAAATCCCTTATCAGTAGCTATATTCATAGCTAATTGAATTAAAGCAAACTCCATTAATGCAACATCTCCCTTAAGATACCCAAACCTGCTCCCAGACACCTTAGCCGCTCTCTTAACATCAATTACATTGAGATTCTCTGCTATATCAAGGTAATTTTTTGGATCAAAGTCAAACTTTGGTTTTTCTCCCTCTTTTCTTAAAACTATATTTTTAGAATCATCTTTACCAATTGGAACAGTATCAAAAGGAGGATTAGGAATGGAAAACATTAAATAACGAAACTCATCATCAATCTCCTTAAATTCTTTATTTAAAGAATCTTCACGATCTCCCAACTCTCTCATTTCAGTAATAATAGCTTCTTTTTCTTCTTTGCTAGATTCTTTAATCTTTTCATTTGCCCTATTTTTTTGAAACTGTATTTCTTCTATGGATCGTAAAAAATCATTCCTCTTGGAATCAATTTCCAACAATCTATCAATATCAATATCTACGTTTTTAGACTTACACCCCTTCTTTACGGCATCGGGATTACTACGAATAAATTTAATGTCTAACATATTATTGTATTGTTATTTTTATTAAAAACCGAGATCCTCACGAATTCCCTTCATAGCATTAAAACCTATTTCAATAAATTCCTCTAACTCTAATCCTATTTCAGAGCATTTCATTATTATTTCACGATTTGCTCCTCGTGCAAAGGCTTTTTCTTTAAATCTTTTTAATACAGAGGAAGAATTTAGATCGGATATCTTACGTGAGGGTATAACTAATACTGAAGCGACAATTAATCCAGTCAAAGGGTCTGTGCAATAAATTGCTTTTTCCATTAAAGTTTCAGGAACTTTTCCAGTTGCTTGATTATGTGCTTTTATGGCCTCTAGTATTGATTTTTCAACTCCTTTTTCTTCTAATATTTTTACTGTTTGAAATCCATGATTCTCTGGATTATTGGCATAATCTACAATTTCCATATCTAAGTCATGTAAAAGACCTGTCAATCCCCACTTCTTCTCATCTTCCCTAAATTTATTTGCAAGAGCTATCATTATAGCTTCAGTTGCAAGCATATGCTTTATGCTATTTTGGTTCTTAACATATTCCCCTATCAAAAAGAGAGCATCTTTTCTTTCCATGCTAATCTATTTCTTCAATTTTGTATTTCAACTTTTCCCCCGAAGGAGTAACTGTTTCACAAATATCTCCCTTTCTCTTGCCAATAAAAGATTTTCCAATCGGAGAATCTTCAGATATCTTTCCTTCCAGAGGATTGGATTCTATCGGACTAACAATAGTAAATTCATCTTTTCCGTCGTCTGATGTTACAACGATTTTTGATCCAATGATAACCTTGTCAGAACTCTTTAGGTCTGTGATTATAGAATTACTTATCATGTGCTCAAGTTCTATTATTCGCCCCTCTAAAAATCCCTGACTATCCTTAGCCTCATGGTAAGCAGCGTTTTCCTTTAGATCACCAAAAGATATGGCCTCCTTAAGCCTTTCCGCCATTTCCTTTCTTTTTGTCTTCTTTAAATACTCCAACTCTTCCTTCAATTTAGCCAAAGTTTCTTTTGTAATTTGTTTTTTCATATTTTTAAAACTATCTACTAAAATACCATTGCAGGATTTCTTTTGCAACAGGTAGAGTTGCCACTCTAATTCCCCTAACTTCCTCAATCACAATCACCAAGACAATTTCCGGGTCATCGTAAGGTGCAAATACTGTAACCCAATTATGGTAATGACCGGCTTTCGGTATCTGAGCAGTTCCGGTCTTGGCAGCAGCTTTTACAGGCAAACTATTAAGGCTCCTTCCAGAACCATAAATCACTGTATCTCTCATTCCCTCACGAATGGTATTAAGATGTATTGGGTTAAGGAAATTATCTCGAACAATTTCTGTTTCTTTATTCTCAATAATATTTCTATTTTCATCAACTATTGATTTAACAACCATGGGCCTTAACAAATTACCCTTATTAGCAATTGGAACAAAAGCCGTTGCGACTTGAAGGGGAGTAACCGATAAATACCCCTGACCGATAGAAAGATTATAATTATCACCCATTCTCCAGGGCTCCCCTATGGTATCAATTTTCCATTCAGGAGTAGGAACAAATCCTTCTTTTTCTCCAGGAAGATCAACATTGGTCTTTGATCCCCAACCAAATAAATTAAGATATTTTTTAATCAATTTTGATCCTAACCCCGGTTGATTTTCATGTCCCCCACCTACTATATAGAAATAAACATTACTAGATACTGCTATGGCTCTTTTAACATCAACCCATCCATGAGCATTGTTATCGGCAAACCTAGCCGGATTAGAAGGATTCCAGGGGTTGGGAATAGTCAAATATCCTGCAGAATAAAACCGATTGGCTGCTGTGACTATTCCTTCCTGTAATGCGGCCAATCCAATAATCGGTTTTATTATTGAGCCAACGGAATAAGTCCCTGCTATTACACGGTTAAATAAAGGATTGCGCGGATCTTTAAATAATCTCTGAATGTCTTTCGGATCCCTCTTTCCCGAAAAAAGATTATTATCAAAACCCGGGTAACTTACCATGGCCAGAATTCCTCCAGTTCTTGGATCTATGGCAACAACTGCCGCATTTTTAGAACCAATGTCATTTAAGATTTTCTCAACTTCTTCATAAATCTTCTTTTGTAAATCAACATCTAGCCAGAGAACTAAGCTTTTTCCAGACTCAGCCAATGAAACTACCTCTTCGGACTGTATCTTACCAACAGCATTTCTTTCTATTCTTATTCTGCCTGGAATAACCCCAAGAACATCTTCATAATATTTTTCTAATCCCGATTTGCCTACATAGTCCTTGATAGAATATCTCCCATCCGATGAAGACAGTTTTTCGGGCGATATCTTACCCATATATCCAACTAAATGAGAAAAAATCTCTGGATCTGGATAATTTCGAGATAATTTCTTTTCCACTCTAATGCCAGGAAAATCGTGACTCCTTACTTCAAGAAGAACTAACCTCTCGTGATCAATATCTCTCATTATTATAACCTCATCGCTCTCTGATGATTTTATTAGTTCCTTGGTGGCCTTGTAGTCTAAATTAAAAACTGTTGCTATTTCCCTAATTCGCTCATCCATAATATCTTCTGGAACCTCTCTTTTGTCAAAAATTAAAGTAAAATAAAAATCATTAAACACTATCTGATTAAAATTACTGTCATAAATAACACCTCTAGAAGCTTGTATGGATAGAAAGTCATACTTGTTTCGCTCAGCTAAACGTGCGTACTCTCCCCCATGAATAATTTGTAATTGAAAAGATCTCAAAAAAAGTATGGACATTAATGCGAAAACCGAAAACAGCAGACCGTAAAAGGTCCTTCTGGACAAGGGAACTTCTATTTTTTGCTCTAAGCTACCCATCTCCTCTACTCTATTTAAAGTAATTCTATCTAAAAATATTTCTTGAGGCTCAATATCCGCCTTGTTTGTGAGACGGACTTTCAGATTATTAAATTTATTTGAATTCTGGGATTCGAACATATATCTTTAGGAATAATTTTAAAAAAAGAGAGATTGATAATATAATTATTAAATTCTTGCCTAATGGTCCTGATGAAAAAAAATCCCAGAAAAGACCAACGAAGGCGGCGACTATAATTGAGTCATTCTTGCCCGAAGGCTCTGTTAAAATTAAGATAAAAAGCAACAAAAGAATAAGATAATAAAATAGATTAGAATATCCAAAATGAATCAAGAAGCTTGTCTGTAAAATAAAGAGAATGAAAAAGAAAAAAACCGCACTGATTAAGAATATAAATCTTCTCATATAGGATAATCTTTAATAATGAAAACTTTTCTGATTCTTCTTATATTTAAAAAAGAAACTACATCAGACTTCTGAAAGGCTTCGAGGTCGCTTCTCTCAATGTTTCTAATTACTCCTATGGGTAATCCGGATGGAAAAATTCCATCCGCAATAGCGGTCATAATAATATCACCATCACTTATTTCTGCATCTTTTGACACAAAATCTAACAACATCTTTCCTCGGCCCTGACCCCTAACAACTCCTATTGTTTGTCTATTCTGAATTTCAACATTAAAAAGACCCTCTGTATACGATACAAGGGCAATTTTAGAAAAATTATCATAGACTTCAAAAACTCTTCCTACTACTATTTTATTCTCCGTAATAACGGGCATTCCGACAACTACACCGTCTAGTAAACCACGGTCAACTAAGATTATGTCTTGCAAAATGTCTCTTCCCAAAACATCTGCCATTAAAAGATCAAAATCTTCTTGAAGATTAAATTCTAGGGCTGTTCGCAGGGTTTCATTTTCTTCCCGCAACTCTCTTAGTGAAGCAATTTCTGATATAAAACCAACTCTTTCTTCAAATAATTGATCCCTTTCTCGCCTAAGATTGCCTGAATCTGTAAAAGATAAAAAAACATCTGAGAATGACTCCCCTAAGCTCCAAAAAGTTCTTTGAAAAGGTTGGGAAAAATTATAAAAAGAATTAGATATAGTCGCTGAAAAAGAGAAAAAAAGAATAAACAAAATAATGCCTGGGATTAGAATAATCCAAACTCCTTTTTTCTTTTTATTGAGATTTTTTAACTTAAATTCTTGCATAATTCAACCTATTATATACTATTCCTTATTTAAATCAAAGAATTTAAGCAATAAAAAAATCGTATACAATTCACGGGAACTACCTACTTTCGCAGGAAAAACCCACTATCATCGGCCTTAGCGCATTTCACTTCCGAGTTCGAAATGGGATCGGGTGGGACAACGCTAGTATAGTTCCCATAAATTAAATACGATTTAGTGAATTTTCTTGTGACCACTAAGCACTAGCCAAAACTGCAATGACCTATTAGTACTGCTCGGCTGAAGACATTACTGTCCTTAGACCTGCAGCCTATCGACCTCATAATCTTTAAGGGGTCTATGATTCCTAATCTTGGATTGGGCTTCGCACTTAGATGCTTTCAGTGCTTATCCCTTCCCAACTTAGCTACCCAGCAATGCTCCGGGCGGAACAACTGGTACACCAGAGGTTGGTTCACTCCGGTCCTCTCGTACTAAGAGTAACTTTCCTCAAGAATCTGCGCCCACGGCAGATAGGGACCGAACTGTCTCACGACGTTCTAAACCCAGCTCACGTACCTCTTTAAATGGCGAACAGCCATACCCTTGGGACCTGCTACAGCCCCAGGATGAGATGAGCCGACATCGAGGTGCCAAACAATGCCGTCGATATGAACTCTTGGGCCCTACTAACCTGTTATCCCCGGGGTAGCTTTTAGCTGATGATCTCCCGCACTTCTAATACCATGTCTAACAAAACACTAAATAAATAGAATTTTATTAGACGTGCGGTCGGTTCACTAAGTTCTGGTTTCCCAACTGCTCGACATATCCGTCTCGCAGTAAAGCCAGCTTTTGCCTTTACACTATCACTCCGATTTCCATCCGGAGCTAGCTGACCTTATAAACGCCTCCGTTACTCTTTAGGAGGCAAGCGCCCCACTTAAACTACCCACCAGACACTGTTCTCGCCGCACCGCAATATACTTAAAAACATTAAGTACAATGCGGTACGGCCAAGTTAGATTCAAGATTCAAAAAGGGTGGTGTCTCATTGGCGACTCCATTTCGTCCGAAAACAAAACTTCAAAGTCTCCCACCTACACTTCGCATTTAAAACCAAAAATCAATATCTAGCTATAGTAAAGCTCCCGGGGTCTTTCCGTCTAGCCGCAGGTAACCGGCATCTTTACCGGTATTGCATTTTCACCGAGCACTTCGTTGAGACAGCCCCCTAGTCGTTAAGCCTTTCGTGCGGGTCGGAATTTACCCGACAAGGGATTACGCTACTTTAACACGGTTATAGTTACCGCGGACGTTTACTGGCGCTTCGCTCACTCAGCATGATCGCATTAAAAATACAATCATACCGGCAAGGTTGACGTTCCAGCACTGGTCAGGCCTCAGCCCCTATACATCCTCTTACGAGTTTAGCAGGGACCTGTGTTTTTGATAAACAGTCGCCAGGGGAACTTTCGCTGTGCCCTACATTTCTGTAGGGAGGTCTTATCCCGAAGTTACGACCACTTGATTGCCGAGTTCCTTAACGAAGTTTCACTCGTTCACCTTGGCACACTTACGCCTACCCACCTGTGTCGGTTTGCGGTACGGTTCCCCTAATAATTAACTCCTGAAGAGCTTTTCTGGGAAGATTGCTCACTTAAGTTGCCGAGACCGAAATCTCGACTTCACACTTCTCTTGGATTGCTCCTTAAGATATGAATGGAAATCCAATAATCCACTTAAGCTACTAATCTCCGTCCCTCTTAGGAAATTATTAAGGAAGGGCCGGAATATTAACCGGCTGTCCATCGGGTTCGCCTTTCGGCTACGCCTTAGGCCCGCCTAACCCTTGGCTGATTACCATTGCCAAGGAAACCTTGGGTTTACGGTGTTCCGGTTTTTCACCGGAATTGTGGTTACTCATGCCAACATTCTCTCTCCCTCATCCTCCAGCAAGCCTTACGACTCACCTTCAACGGAAGTAGGATGCTCCCCTACCACGACATCTTAAAAAGATGCCATCCTTATCTTCGGTACCGAACTTGAGCCCCGTAAATCTTCGGCGCAAAACTCCTCAGTTAGTAAGCTATTACGCACTTTTTAAAGGATAGCTGCTTCTAAGCTAACCTCCTAACTATCAAAGCAATTTCACATCCTTGCTTGCACTTAGTTCGAATTTAGGGACCTTAGATGAAGATCTGGGCTGTTTCCCTTTTGACTATGGAGCTTAGCCCCCACAGTCTGACTGCCTTCGCAAGTTTAGTTCCGGTATTCGGAGTTTGATTGGAAAATCTAGGTTTCCCCACGAAGTTCCATTCAGTGCTCTACCCCCAGAACATACGAAGACGCTAGCCCTAAAGCTATTTCGGGGAGAACCAGCTATTACCAGGCTCGATTAGCTTTTCACTTCTTACCACAACTCATCCCAAGATGTTGCACAATCCACGGGTTCGGTCCTCCTCTCGACTTTCGTCGAGATTCAACCTGGTCATGGCAAGCTCGCCTGGCTTCGGGTCGTCTGCCAAGCCTCCGTTCTCAAAAGAGAACAACGCCCTATTAAGACTCGCTTTCGCTATGCCTCCGTTCTGTAAAGAACTTAGACTAAGGCTTGACAGCCACTCGTTGGCTCATTCTGCAAAAGGCACGCCGTCAGGAGATTTACATCCCCCTCCGACTCCTTGTAGGCAAATGGTTTCAGGTTCTATTTCACCGCCCTCACAGGGCTACTTTTCACCTTTCCCTCACGGTACTGGTTCACTATCGGTGATGTCGAGTATTTAGCCTTGGCAGTTTAGTCCTGCCTGATTCCCATAGAGTTTTCGTTCTCTATGGTACTCAAGTTAAGATACTCAGAGCGTGTTATGATTTTCGCCTACGAGGCTTTTACTCTCTTTGGCAGTCCTTTCCAGGAATTTTCGGCTAATCATAATACCTTTATTGACTCTGCTTAGGGCGAACCCTAAGACACATCTTACTTACAACCCCGCACAAAACTACAAGAGTTTTTTACGGTTTGGGCTCTTCCCGTTTCGCTCGCCGCTACTTAGGGAATTCGTTATTACAAAAAGTAATAACATTTTTTTCTTTTCCTCCGCTTACTGAGATGTTTCACTTCAGCGGGTGCGCTTTCTGCTTTCGCAGAACAATATTGCTTATCACAATATTAGGTTTCCCCATTCGGAAATCTCCGGATCAAAGGTTGCTGAACACCTACCCGAAGCTTATCGCAGTTACGCCACGTCCTTCATCGCCTCGACATCCCAAGGCATCCTCCATTTGCCTGTAAAATACAATTTTGGCTAGTATTTAATGACCACAAGATAAATTTTCAAAGTTCTCTCTTTTTATCAACCCACATCTGAATACTTAATATATTAAGATGTGGAGCGATAAATTTTTTAAAATAAAAAACCACTCTTAGAGCGGCTGAGTAAAGACCATCATAACGCAAAAGTCTCAGCCCGCTTCTTTTGATGAAATGTGTTTTTTATTTAACATTTATTACCTTCTGCACTCTATAAGTGCAAGGACATTCTAGCAATTTATAATTTCTTGTCAAGAGGGCAAAAATTCGAAGGGATTTTAGTCCCTTCGAATACTTGCCAAGGAATAATAAGGAATTATTTCTTTAGCCCTTTTCTCACACTGTTAAGCACTTCTGCTGCAATATCTTTTCCTCCAAGACCAAATGCAAGACCTCCTGCAATGACCATTAAAGCGACCGCACCTGAGAAAAAAATTAATATAAGTTCTCTTGCAATTCTAAGCTCAATCAATATTGCAAAAATCGCAAAAAACCAAATTGACCATCTTACGATTTCTCCAGCCATTGTTGTGTATTCAAATTTTGCTTTTTCCATTGCTACCACCACAATCTTTGATAAAAAATCTGCTAAGATAACAGCCACTACAAAGATTAAGGAAGCAACAATTACATTTGGAATATACCTAATGATATCTCCCATGAATTCTGCGAAAATAACTAATCCAAAAATTCCTGTTGCAATCCAAAGAATGATAATTGAAATGATCCACTTTACGATAGAGCCAACGAATTTTGAAACATTGATTTTTATCTTTGCTTTTTCCATTATCTTTTTCCATTCCTCCTTATCAAAGAAATCGTCAAGCTTCATTTTCTTTAAAACTTGCACAGTTAACTTTTCTAAACCTGTGGCTAAAAACCAGCCAAAGATAAGGATTAACATTCCTAATATCAAATTAGGAAGATAGAGTAAAAAACTTTGCCAAAGATTTACCATAGTGTCTATTGTTATACTAGTCCAATCTACTTTCATTTTTTATTATTTTAAATTACTAATCGACCTTTATTAATATCATTTTCCATTGCTTCATTATATCATAAATCAAAAAAAATGAACAAGTACCGTTATTCCTCTAGTGTAAAATTGATATCCAAAAAGGTAAAGATATTGCAGAAATTATTGTACTAAGAACAATTGAACGAGCAATAAAATTCTTATCCAAATTATACCTATCAGCAAGGGCAAACGGAGTAATACCAAGGGGCATAGCTGCCTGTATTATCGAATTAGAAAAAATGGAAATGTCTAAAGAAAAAAACCTGATTAAGAAATAAAAGATTGCTGGAAAAATTAATAAAGTAAATGCAGAAAAACCAATCACTGAATACCATTCTGTAATTTTACTATCCTTTGACTTACCAATAAAAAAACCTATTACAATTAAAACTATTGGGGTTACAGATGCACTTACCATCCTTAAAGACTCGCTCAAAATAAAAGGGATTTCGATATTTAGACCAGCAACAATAAAACCCAATAATACAGATATTAAAAGTGGATTTTTAATGAAACCCTTGACTATTCCCTTGAAGATATCTTTACCACCTCCATTTAAAGAATATTCAAGATAGCCAATGCCAAAAGTAAAAATCCAAAATAAATAAATAGCGGCTATTAAAATAGCTTCTGGTAAAACACCTGCCCCTCTAACTTGTGTTAAAACTGGTATACCAAGATATGCTACATTACTAAAAACAAAACAAATAAAAAAAGTTGAAAAAGATTTCTTGCTCATCTTGAATATCTTCCCAATTAATATCGCCAAGAAAAAACTAAATACTAAAAAAAGAGAATTCACCAACACCAAATAACCTTCTTCTTTTAAAGAAAAAGATATTGTAGAAAGAGTAGAAAAAACTAAAACTGGCAACCCAATCTTAAGGGCAAATTCATTCAGAACAATCTCCCATTCCTTGCTAATATTACCAAATTTTTGCAGCAAAGCACTTGCGAAAATGATAATAAAAAGTGGAGTAATGATTGTGATAACTTGTATCATTCCTTTGATTGTAGCATTAAAAAACGCTTATGCTTATATTCTTTTTACGGCCCACTTATGAAATTCGGTGGAAGAAGATTGAATAAATTCATCTATACTTAGCCAGCAAACTTCGTGGTCTTCTTCAATCTTTTTCAATGGATCAATACTTACCATATTAGCTCTATAAAAAATTGCAACTTTATTCACAAGGCTTTTATCAGACCTGATAAAGAATTGATTGGCTCTTCCAATACATCGCAATTTATCAATTTCACAACCAGCTTCTTCCTGTGACTCACGAATCACAGCTACAACTGGACTTTCTCCTAAATCTATACCCCCTCCTGGTAAATGATATTTATCATCCACTTTAAGGACTAATAGTTTGTTTTCTTCATTGAAAACCACCACAGAAGCGCAGGGTCTATCTTTGCATTCCCCTTCTACTTTTGTTCCAAATTGTGGAATAGGGTTTCTCATTTTAGATATTAAGCCACCTTTGATTGAAAAGGGACCGTTCAAATAATTGT
>JAHXGM010000011.1 GCA_019923605.1 Candidatus Nealsonbacteria bacterium
AATGAAGTTAAAAATTCCAATTAAAGTTATGGAACGATATGAAGTAATTCAAGAGTATCAAAAAGGTTCTTTGACAGTCGATGAAGCCTGTATTCGCTGTCAGGTCCGGAAAAGGCAGTTCTATTGACTGCTCTTCAAAGTCAGAGAGTCTGGGGGAAGGAATTTTTGCCCGCCCTCGCTTTCCAATTCCAATTTTTTCGCTGTCACCGAATTTTGTATTTCGCTTTGCGAAATGCACCACTAAGAGAAAAGATCTTGTGTTTACCCCACCCACCCGTGTGCACACAACAAGTTCTTACTCCCTTGGTCTTTGCTAAAAATAAATTCTGTAGTATCATTATGGTAGTACTAATAAGTTTAGCTGTACTTTAATGTAATAGTACTACCATAAATACAATATGCCCAAACAAGATTATCTACTTTCAAAAAATCTGAAGAAACTACGGGAACAAAAAGGGCTTTCGCAAGATCGCCTCGCCAAACTCGCCGATGTTGCCAATAATACGATTATTAAAATTGAGCAGGGCGAAAATATAAACCCGACGCTTGAAACATTAAAGAAAGTGGCGAAAGCCCTCGGAGTTAGTGTTGATAATTTAATAAACTAGTAAGATTCTATTTGGACAAAAATATGATAAACAATAAAAAACAAAAAGGAATAGCAATTATTGGAGCAGGAGAAATCGGTACCGCGCTTGAATTTATTTTGAACAAGAAAGGAATAAAGCCAGACTTATGGGACAGAGACGCTAAAAAATTAAAAAAAAATATAAGTTTTTCTCAAGTGATTAATAATGCTCAAATTATCTTTTTATGTGTTCCCTCTTGGTCAAACAGGGAAGTGGCAAGAATGATTTACGATAATGTTAAAAATGATCACAAAAAGATAGTAATCACTCTTTCTAAGGGCATAGAAGATAAGTCGTTAAAAACAATGGAAACGGTCCTAAAAGAAGAATTGAAAAATAAGATTGGTTATGGAATTTTAGTGGGGCCAATGATAGCGGAAGAAATAAAATCAGGGCAACCATCAACAGGAATAATTGGTTTATCTCATAAGAGATGGGAGATAAAAATTAAGAGTCTGTTTCGCAACACTAGTTTAAAAATCAGATTTTCTGATGATATTCGCGGTATGGCTATTTGTTCAGTTTTAAAAAACATTTATAGTCTCGCTTTGGGTATGGCTAATGGTTGCGGTTTTGGAGTGAATGTAAAAAGTGCTCTCACAGTTGAATCATATCAAGAAATGAAAAAGATAACGGAAATTTTAGGTGGAAAAAAAGAAACCTGTGAAGGACTGGCTGGTCTAGGCGATTTATTAGCTACGGGTTGGAGCAATTTTTCTCACAACTTTACCGCTGGCAGAAATATTATTTTAAAAAATGAAAAAAATCTTCAGAATGAAGGTTATGTTTCGATTTCACCAATATCTAAACTTTTAGGTGGTAATCTTAAAAAATTTAAAATTCTTTATTCCCTTAAACAAATAATTTTAGATAAAGAAAATGCTAAAAAAACATTATTTAAAAACTATTAACCCTCTTGTGTTAATTATTGACGCAGGAACAACTAATGTCAAGGTTTTTTTGATAGATGAAGGATTAAATTGTACTATCCAATCACTTCAATAACGAAATGATTAGAATTAATAGTTATTGATTGAAAAATTATCCGACTTTTAGCTGATCTTTGGATCTTATCAAATCGTGTTTTAGTATTTTCTTCTGGTGAGATTCCTAATTCTAGTTTTAATAATTTTTGTTTAGGTGCCAAGTGATCAATTCCTCTATGTCTTCTCTCGAAGTTGTTAGTGATACATATACTGATGAAGCTTCAGGTTAAACTCTCTCCTTTCTTTTTAAAAACAATACTATTTTGATAAGACTTTTGGCTCTGCCCGAGCATGACCTATTAAATGTCCTTTCTTTTACTTCCCACTCTCCCTCATTCTCTTGGTCTTAGCTCGTAAATCTACAACCTTATCAAGTCTCATCAACTATCTCCCCTACTATCTGTTCTAGAGCATACTTTAGAGTAACGCTACCTGCTGTTCCTCCGAATTCATCAGTAACTATTGCTATATGAGTTTTTTGTTTTTGGAAAAGAGGTATTAGATCATCTAATTTAATATCTTCTAAAACTACCAACAAAAGATTTTCCTTTATGAAGTCACACTAGCCTTTCTTTCACATCTTTACTTAAGGCAATCAAAAGATCTCTTTGATGACTGATTCCAATAATGTTATCTAGATCTTTTTGATAGACTGGGATTTTTGAATGAGATAATGAATAAATCTTTTCTTCTATATCCTTCAATATCTCTTTACCCTCAAGAGTCTCCATTACAGTTCTTGGAATCATAATATCTTTTGTAGTAATGTCATTTAAAAGAAACACTTTCTGAATCATATCTTTCTCATCAGCTTCAATGGCACCTTCCATATGACCAAGATGACTCAATATCTTAATCTCTTCCTCAGAAACAATACTTCTCTTCCTCTAAAAAGGTCTTGTGAAAATATTTAAAACCCAGATAATTGGAGTAAATACTCTGTTCAGAAAAAGAAGCAGTTGGACAGTTGATAAAGCAATTGGAATTACATACATCTCTCCAATGTTCTTGGGAAGAACCTCGGCAAACATTATAACAAGGAAAGTAAAGACGGCTGAAATTACACCAAACCAAGCACTTCCAAAAACCTCAACAGCATCTAACTTCCAATGATATTGATGGTATTATTTAAAACAACAATCACGGTAATGGATTGTTGTATATTTTCTTTTATCTTAACTAAACTTACTGCTCCAGATCTTTTTTATTCTACTAATACTTTTTAAATTTAAGACCCTGCCTGAAACTAGGAAAGTCTCTGAGAAACCACTGGTGGGTATCGAAGTCCTGATCCACAGATCAAGAATCATTTCCGATTCCCGTAGAGAGCTTATATCAGATTTTCCATAGATGACCGAGCAGGGTCAATATCATTTTATCCTGATAGCTACAAATGGTCAAGCTAAAATTAAAGATTTAGAATCTTAACCATTTGATGTATCAAAGATACTACTACTGGAGGAGCCATTAAACTATAACACTCTACCCCTTCATCATTATTTACAGTATATGGAAGCTCCTTAACTTTGACCTTACCGTCTTTTACTTCATATTGATATTCTGGAGTAATTTCATAGTCATCTACCATGCCCTCTGCCCTATCTACCGGGATAGCATTTCTTAGAAGAATTTTCGGTATTCCATACAATGTGAATGCTTGTTTTATTAGCTTTTCATCAGTTGCAAGCCTATCCCTTATTGGTTCAATGCCCAACTCGTCTCCTTCCTTTGATACCATTTCAACATTATCTTCACACTCATTATTGTCACAAATCAACTTAAATTCTTTTGTTTCTTCGTCGTATTTTATCTTAGAAGTCGGTAGAAGCTTCAAGTTTCTTGATGTTTTACACTTAGGACATATTTTCCTCCATTTAATTCTTTCATCAATAACAGTATTTGGGAGATCAATTAAAACAAAAAGGTCTGGATCTTCTCTGTATCCAATCAAATCTCTAAAGAATAGAGAGTATGAAATTTGGTCCATATCTCTTGGGAAACCATCAATGAAAATGACTTTTTTATCTCTTTTTGCAATTTCTCTTTTAATCAAAGTTAAAATTACATCTGTTGGCAGAAGTGTTGCTGTACTTCTATTTAATAACATTTTAATTATCTCGTCAGCTGAAAGAAATCCTCTATAATTTTGTTCTAAAAATTCTTTTAATTCTTTTATTTTTTCTTCATGATTTACCTCTTCATCAACATCTCTTATCATATCACCGATAGAAAAGTGCTCAATTTTATCCTTTCCTACGGCTTCAGCGAACATTTTTGAGTATGTCCCCTTTCCAGAGTTCTTTTTACCCATTAAGTAAACAATGAAGGTATTACCCTCTTCTATGTGCTTCTTAATTTTATCTATTTCTAGGCCGGCTTTAACTTTAAAATAATCTTGTCTTTCTTGGGGGTCAGAAAGATTAAATTTCTGATCAACTCCTTCTTGCTTTGTCTTAAAAATTGGAAAATCCATATCCTTATTTTTTATTTGCTTTTTTAATTACTTCTATTCCTTCCTCGGCACTGTCAACCAACTTGAATATCTCCAAATCTCTTTCATATATCGCACCCCTCTTTTGATAGACTTCACTCTTAAGCCATTCAAAAAGAGGTTGCCAATAATCTCTACCGACAACAATTATTAAGACTTCGTGGGAAAGCTTCCTGGTTTGAGCCAGGGTTACCATTTCAAAAAATTCATCCAGAGTACCATAACCTCCAGGAAAAAATACGTAAACCGATGAAGCCATGGACATCATGACTTTCCTGGTAAAAAAGTAATGAAAACCTTTTGACTTATTAACATAATCATTGGTTCTTTGTTCTTCCGGAAGTTGAATATTGATTCCAACAGATTTCCCGCCAGCTTCATAAGCTCCCCTATTTGCCGCTTCCATTATTCCTGGACCGCCACCACTAACAACAGCGTAGCCCTCTTTAGCCAAAAGAAAACCTAATTTTCTCGCTTCCTTGTAATAATGATCATCTTTACTGGTTTTGGTGCCTCCCCAAACAGTAGCTGATTTTTCCTTAAAATCAGTGATGAATTCAAATCCTTCAATGAATTCGGCCATAATCTTGAATATCCTCCACTGAAATGTCTTTCTAAAATCCTCTTTAACCGGAGGAAGATCCGGGTCGGGTAAATTTTTTAAAACTTTTTTGTCTTTCATTTAATTTATCAGAATTAATAATTAAAAGAAGATAATATCTTTATATTACCGTCTAAATCGTTTCTTAGGACTCTTATACCATGTTTTTTTAAAATTTCCAATGTCTCTATATGGGGATGACCGTAACGATTATCGGATCCCGATTGAATTACAGCAATAGATGGATTAACTCTTTTTAAAAACTCTTCAGAAGTTGAAGTTTTACTTCCATGATGACCAACTTTTAAAACATCTGACTTTAACACTATTGATCGACAAATCGGTTCATTTTTTGCCTTACAAGAATCTTCTTTTTTGATTAGTTCCTTTTCAATTGAAGAATAGACGTCACCAGTAAAAAGAAAAGTTCCCTCGTTTGATACTAATCGGGCAATAACTGAAGAAAGGTTTAAGTCTTTAATTTCTGTATTAGCTAAATTATCGAATGGGTAAAGAATGTCTATATAAAAAGTTTTCCCCTTTATTCTTTGACCCGCTTTTGCAATCCTAATGGTTGCATCAGTTTCATTGAGTACCCTCTCCCAAGCACGCGAGACTGCATTATCCTCTATAACTCCATTCCAAAGGATATTACGGACCTCATAATTAGGCACCACCTCTATTAGTCCACCAACGTGATCACTATGGGCATGACTTAATATTATCAAATCTATTTCTCTATCCCAAAAGAACATTACTTCGGACAACCTTTCCAAAATACTTCCACTCGGACCACCATCAATTAGAATATTATGTCCTTCGGGAGTTTTAATGAAAATGGCATCGCCTTGACCAACATCAAAAAAAACAACCTCCAAACTTTGAGGTTGACTTATCTTCCCTACCGCATTCCAAGCAAAAACATTAGCAAGGAATATTAATGATAAGATTAAAAGTTTTATCCTTTTCGCTCTCATGGTCAGAGTTTAAGAAAACACCCCTTCCTTTTGTAAAAACAAAAAGAAGGGGGCTTTCAAATTTAAACTATTTATTAGGCAGGATCTTAAACATCTTAGTTTCACATTCAGGACAGGTTCCTGAAAGAGCTCTTCTTTTTGCTCCCCCCTTACCTTTCATTTCAACTTCCTTTTCGTTTTGAACTTCTCTTTTTTGCTTACATTTTACGCAATATGCTTCAGCCATATTTTTTTCTTGAATAATTTTATTAATGCGACCTTTTTAGGCTCAAACTATTATACAATGGTTTTTGTTTAAAAAACAACCTTATTCTACCCAAGAAACTTTTATTCCAGATATTTTAGCCATTTCTGAAGTCATTGATCTTAGATCATTTCTGTCTAAATTATGGATATCGTTTTTCCCAATCACTCCTGTTACCATCTTTATTTCTTCAGTACAATTAGTAAGAAAATTAGCAATTCTTGCCGCTGACAAATCAACATCTAGTTTTAACCTTAATTCGGGATCTTGAGTGGCTACTCCGCTTGGGCATTTTCCTAGATAACACATCTTACAATATACACACCCCATTGCAACTAAAAGCGGAAAAGCAAGAAACACTCCATTGGCTCCTAGTGCTAAAGCTTTAGCGATATCTCCACCTTTGTTAAATCCACCTCCCATCCATAATTCTTGATCTGCTCCAAGTTCATCTAAAGCCTTTCTTGCCCTTACTAATACTGGTATTGTTGGTATTCCTACTTCATTTAACATAACTTCAGGTGCCGCGCCTGTTCCTCCTTCCATTCCGTCCAAGGCTATTACATCAGGATTAGCCTTAAGCGCGTATTTAATATCTCCTTCAATATTACCCGGACCAATCTTCATAATTATTGGAACTCCCCCAGTAACTTCTCTTAAATAATCAACTGTCTTTTTTAAATCTTCTTCGTTATGAATATCGGGATGATAAGCAGGAGAATGAACATCTTCTTTGCCAGAGACTCCCCTTATCTTAGCAATATCAGGCGTAATCTTTTCTTTAGGTAATAATCCACCAGAACCCGGCTTAGCTCCTTGGCCAATTTTAATTTCAACAGCATCAGCTTTCTTTAAGACTTCTTCTGATATCCCAAATCTACCTGTGGAAAACTGAAGAATTAATCGTTGGGCGGCATTACGTTCTTCGTCTAACATTCCCCCTTCACCAGTATTAGCTACGCTTCCAGCTTTAGTTGATGCCATTGCCAAAGCAGTTTTAGCTTCTTTGGATAATGCACCAAAAGACATAGCTCCAATGATAATAGGAACATCTAGCTTTAATGGCTTCTGGCTCTTTTTCCCAAGTATTGTAACGCTCTTTATCTCTTCTTGATAATAATCAACTGGCCTCTTGGTTAATTGAGCCGGAACGAATACTAAATCATCAAAACTAATTCTACCGGCCTTATTTGATCTTCCGCTTGATACTGGCACACCTTCACATCTTTTCTTAATATCATCTGTCCAATTTGAAACCATATATTTGCTCGCAAGACATTTCTTTTATTGCCCTGACAGTTATCTTTTTAATATTTATTTTCTTTTCTTCTTCTATTACCTCTTCAATCCTAGCTTTAGTTTCAGGGTACTGAGGAAGAAATCTGCTGCAACAATCATCATAAGGAAGGTTGGATATATCAAACGTTCCAATGTCCTTAGCTATCTTTATTATACTCTCTTTGTCATCACAAACCAAGGGTCTGATAATTAGACTATCACATGCTTGTCCAATTACTAACATATTCTCAATAGTCTGTGAAGCTACTTGGCCCAAACTCTCTCCGGTAATAATTGCCTGGGCCTTATCTATCTTTACTACCTCTTTGGCAATCTTTAACATCAATCTTCGGTAGAAAATAACTCTAAATTTAGACTTAGTATTAAGCAAAACTTCTTTTTGCGCCTCAGTAAACGGAATAAGGTAAAGATTTGATTTTCCTTGATATTGAGACAACAGTTCTACTAACTCCCTTATCTTGCTTATTGATATCTCGGAAGTGATTGGATAGGAATGAAAGTGAAGGAATGAAACCTTAACTCCCCTTCTCATAGTTGTAAATGCAGCTACCGGTGAATCGATGCCACCTGAAAGCAAAACAACTGCCTTGCCCCCCGTTCCCATCGGTAATCCCCTAGCCCCCTTGTATTTCTTAGTGAAAATAAAAGAACGCTTTCTGACTAATTCAATATAGCAAATAAGGTCTGGATTGTTTAAATCTACTTTTTTGTTTTTTAATTGTTGGAATAAATGAGCTCCCACTTCTTGGTTTAATTCTTGAGAAGTAAAAGGAAGGTGCTTATCTTCTCTCTTGGCGGTAACTCTAAAACTTTCAAAATTCTCTTTTTTAACTAATTTCAAGGATTCCTCCTTAATGTCTTCAATATTATGGGAGCTATCAACTGCAAATGAAAAGCTAGATAATCCAAAAACAAAGCCTAAAGCGTCTCGAACCTTTTCATTCTTTAGTTGACCTTCTTCGGTCAGCTCTATTAGTATGCGCCCAGGAATTCTTTTAACAGAAGAGTATAGTAATAGTTTTAAAACTCTCTTTATTTCTAAAACCAACTTGTCTTCAAAAAACTTACGATTCTTCCCTTTCAAGCCTATTTCAGAATAATGACAGATTACATATTTCATGATTCCTAAGTCTAGCTCTTTGGTAGGTCTTTTTCAATAGATGATATAGGGTCGTCTTTCTTGTTTTTTGAAAAATTATACGAATACTCCCCTTACGGACGCAATTCTTTTAATCCAACTAATCATATATTATTTATTTAAATTGAATCCTTTATTTTTACACACCAAGAACATTTCATTTATTATTTGTTTTTTGCTATAATCATATACACATTCTTTCCAAACAACTAAAATTATTGTAAACTTATTAAAAGTAAATAAATTTAAAATATGTTGATCTCAAATGAGAAATTAGAAAAGATCCTGCTTGATTCTGGCTATATCCAAAAAATGGATTTTGATATGGTCAAGGCCTTGGCTAAGGAAGAAAAGCAACCCTTAGACAAGATGTTAGTAGAAAAAGGACTGATCAAAGACCAAATCATGGGAAAGCTCATCGCCGATGCCGCTGGGTATCCTTTCATTGGGCTTAAAAGGGCTAATATAGAAGATATTACCCCACAACTGCTAAGTTATATCCCTGAAGCCGTTGCTCTCTCACAGAGGGCTATTGTAATTGAAGAAGAAGATGGCGTTCTAAGTGTTGCTTCTAATGATCCTGGTAACTACAACTTCTTTAAACTTCTTGAGAGAAAAACTGGTAAGAAGATAAAAGCTTTCTATGTTACTGATTTTGACTTGGATCAAGCTCTAAGAAGATATAAAGGTGATATAACAATAGAAGTTTCAAGATTAGTAGAAGAACTGGAAAAAGAACCAAAGAAAAGTGAAGAGAATATCGTAGAGCTAGTAGACCTTATTCTTGACTATGGATACACTTCTCTTTGTTCAGATATACATATTGAGCCTTTAGTAAAAATGACCATCGTTAGATATCGAATTGATGGTATTTTGTACAAAGCTATAGAATTTCCTAAAGAACTACACACCAGAGTTGTTTCACGTATTAAAATCCTTGCCAGATTAAGAACTGATGAAAGAGCCGCAGCTCAAGATGGTCGTTTTGAACATACTATCCGAGGAGCAACAATTGACCTTCGTGTTTCAGTCATGCCTACTACTGATGGAGAAAACGTTGTTATGAGACTTTTAATGCAAAGGGGAAGAAGGTTTGAACTATCTGACCTTGGACTTCTAGATTCTGACTTAAAGAAATTAAAAACTAATGCTGATAAGCCATACGGGATGATTGTGGTAGTTGGACCTACTGGATCAGGTAAAACGACTACCCTATACGCAGTACTTCAGTCAATAAATAGACCGGAAGTTAATATTATGACTATTGAGGATCCAGTCGAATATAATATTGAACGAGTAAGACAAATTCAGGTAAATCCAGCAAAAGAAATAACCTTCCCTAAGGGTCTTAGGTCTATTGTTCGTCAAGACCCAGATATTATCATGGTTGGTGAGATTCGTGACAAAGAAACTGCGGATATTGCCGTTAACTCTGCTATGACGGGACATTTGGTGCTTTCTACTCTGCATGCAAATGATGCCCCAACTGCGTTTTCGAGGTTTTTAGAGATAGGAGCCAAGGCATATCTTATTTCTTCCTCTGTTAATACAGCCATAGCTCAAAGATTGGTAAGAAAGATCTGTAAAGACTGCAAAGAAAGCTGTTTCTTGTCAGAAGAAGAATTGGCTATCCTAAACGAAGAGCCAAATCTTGCTGGTAATATAAGGGAAATATCGGGAAAGAAGAATCTTGCTGAAGTCAAATTCTTCCGAGGAAAGGGATGTAAGTTCTGTAATAATTCAGGATATGAAGGAAGAACCACTATATTTGAAATCTTAAATGTTAGCGAAGAGATTAGAGATTTAATCACCAATAAGGCTCCGATGGACACTATTAGAAAGAAAGCGATTCAAGAAGGCATGACTACCATGGTTTACGATGGGATAACCAAGGCCTTAATGGGTATTACAACCTTTGAAGAAGTAAGAAGAGCAGCTAAAGCCTAATAGCTGAAGTTTTACTTGATAGAATGAATGGAATGGATATGTTAAGAGAGATAAAAAAAGACTATCCCGATTTACCGATAATAATATTTTCAGAATTAGGACAAGAATCTGATATTGAAGAAGCTCAAAGTATAAGAGTAAGTGATTATTTCATAAAATCTAAATCAACTGTCGATCAAGTTGTAGAACGATCTAAGAAAATCTTAAAATAAAGATTATGCCATTATTTAACAAAGTAAGTACTCAAGAAAAAAGAGATTTCGTAAAAACTTTAGCTCTTCTTATTAAAAGCGGAATTCCCATTAATGAATCCTTTGAAATCTTGACTAAGCAAGCAAGATCCTCTGCCCTCAAGAATATACTCAAAAAAGCACAAGAAAGAACCGAAAAAGGAACTCCTATTTATCAAGTTTTTGAAGAAGATCCAAATTTTGAAAAAGCTTTTTCAAGCTTTATCCGAGCTGGAGAAGAAAGTGGAACTTTAGATAAAAATCTAAAACATCTAGCTGACTGGCTTGATAGAAAACAAAATCTAGAAAGAGAAATGAGCTCGGCAACCTTTTATCCAAAGATAATTCTTATCTTTTCTGTTTTCCTGGGCGGAGGATTAACTTTCTTTGTCCTTCCTCGTTTAACTCCAATCTTTGCCGCATTAGATGTTGAACTACCACTCCCCTCTAGAATGCTTCTTTATATGTCTAATTTCATCCAACACAGAGGCCTAGACTTGATATTAGGCATAATCGCCTTCTTGTTGATTATTTATTTAATAAGTAAGATAGAAAGAGTAAGAGAAATATTTGATGATTTAATACTAAAAGTTCCGATTGTTGGTTCATTTGTTAAAGATTATCAACTAGCAGTTATATCCCAATTAATATCAACCCTATTTGGAAGTGGATTAATGGTAACCAAAATTCTTGATATTACATCGGAATCAGTTCCAAACAGAACATTCAAAAAGTCCTTGGAGCACGTCAAAAGAAGAATAGTAAAAGGTGATCCCTTTTCTATGGCTCTAAATGATTTTCCAAATCTATACCCAAGCGTTTATATCAGTATTATTACAACCGGAGAAGAAACTGGTTCTTTCGTTGACTCTTTTGCCTATTTGGCTGACTTCTTCTCGTCTGTAATAACCGATAAAACTAAAAAACTACCGGTCATTCTAGAGCCGGTAATACTAATCTTAATTGGTTTGTTTGTTGCCTTTATTGCAAGTGCAATTATCTTGCCGATTTATCAGATAACTCAAGGATTCTACTAAGAGAAAAGGAGACATTTTTTGTCTCCTTAAAAAGTATCTCGCAGTTACCACAGATTAGCCAATTCGTAATCCACGCCTTAGGTTCAATATTGTACTCGTTAAAGAACAATAAGACCCTACTCACTTAGGTAAGTCTCTAAATAATACTCCCCATTGTCCTCTCTTATAAATCCAAAATTGTCATCCGTTAGTCTCAATAAACTAATTCTACCATAAGGTCCATAAATATCTTGATTTATCCTAACATACCAATTTTCTCCCACTTGATAAACATAGGCGAATTTTTGTCCAGAAGTCATTAAAGCATCTATTGTGTCATATGGGCCTTTTGAGTTACCATCAATCTTTACATACCAACTTCCATTTAATTTATAGGCGAAAATGAAATCATTCATAAAAAATGATATTCTTCCTGTTTCCTCGTAAGGACCATGAATTTTACCATTCATTCTAACATACCAATTGTTGTTTTTTTGATATTCAAATCCGAAGCTTGCATCACTCCCTAAATGAAATAGTCTAAGATCCTGATAAGGACCGAATATTTCATTATTAATTCTTAAATAGACCTTATCACCCTCATAGTAGCGAAATGAAAAATTATTTCCCGATGATCTCAATGAGTCCAATCGATCATAAGGGCCAAAAATATTATCATTTATGTTTGCGTAAAAACGACCATTATCGCTATAAACAAATCCTATTGTGTCTTGCGAGAAAAAAGAGAAGTCTAAATACGCAAAAGGACCAAAACTTCTAAATCCTTTCTCTGGAACAGATGGATCTATTTTTAGGTCTACGTCGGGAACTTCATTATATAATGGTGCGCTGTCAATTGGCTCTTCTGTATCAATAAAAACCGCGTCCTTAATCTTATTCCTTAAAGATATTATCTGGACAAGAGCTATAATCAAAGCAAAACTAAGTAAAATACATAGTATTAATAAAGTTCGCCTTTCTGTTAGTTTATTCATTGTTTTAGTATTAATTAACTTTCTTTTTTCTGTTATAATGAATTATACAATAATTTTAAAAAAATTGAAATATTTATGAAAAAAGGATTCACTATTATTGAATTTATGATATATATTAGCATCCTTTCGGTGGCTATTGCTGCTATGGGATTAGTATCAATGAATGTTTTTTCTGTTGGAGCAAGAACAGATGCCATTCAAGAAGTCGCTCATAACGGACGCTTTGCTATGCATAAAATTGGCTCTACGATAAATGAAGCTAATTCATTAATTATTCCAAGCCAACAAGGGTCAATAATTCAATTGGCATTCACTGATCCATCAAGAAATCCTACTACATTTGATGTTACAGCAGGAAAACTAAGAATAACAGAGGCTGGCCGTAGTCCCATAAATCTAACAACATCAAAAGTGGTTGTTGATCGAATATTTTTTACAAGAGTTTCAAACGACTCTATTAGAGTCGAAATGAATATCTCCTTCCATAATCCACAAAATCTTCCGGAACATAATTTTAATAATTTCTTTTTAAGTTCTTTCGTCTTAGGAAGATAAAAAAAAATGGGCTATGCCCATTTCTATTGTATTACCTCTAATGACGCTGCTTCAGGCGCGGTTGAGAAAACTCTTATCTTTTTTTCTATTTCTGGAACAGACTCTATCATATATCTATGGTTTGGGTCGGGATCAGTAGGAAAAGGTCCTTTAATATATTCTCCTATTTGATCTAAGCATTCTGTTATTTCTACCGCTTCTTCATTGGGCTCAGGTATACAGTCTGGGAAAAATCCTCCATGATCAATCGCATAGGTATAAATTGCGGTTATCACCAATTCCATATGATTCTTTCTGGTAGCATTACGTGCTTCTCTAAACAACGCTGGGGGCCTAAATGAAAAAACCACACCTATCACAAGCATTGCGATAATCACTCCTATAGTGATTAGCTCAATTTTAGATTTATCTATTTGCATTTCTTATTGTAAGACTTGGACTCCGGCGGCTATGGCTTCGGGTGCTGTTGATGTTATCAAAATCCTTGTTCCTTGAAATGATATCATATAACTATGTCCTTCTTGAGGATCTCTCGGCATTAAACTTATAAAATCAGGTACTAATTCTGTACAAGTTGCAACATTTGCTGGGGTTGCAGTGATACAAGCCGGAAAAACTCCCCTCCTATCAACGGAGAAAGTATATACTGCGCTAACTATAGAGTTCATATGACTCCATCTGGTAGCATTTCTGGCTTGCTGAAAGTGTCTACCTGGATTAATAGCTACTATTACGGCTGAAGCAAGAATTGTTATAATTCCAATTACTATCAATAGCTCAATAAGCGTAAATCCTTTTTTGTTATTTTTCATATTTTTATATTATATTAGTTTATAAAATTGTACCATAGTTTCATTCTTATTAAAACAGCGGAATGAAAATTAAATAATAGGAAAACAATAATAATGCTATGGCAATAATTACAGCAACTAAAACTATTTTAATAACCATTAGTTTCTTTTTCTTTTCTTGCCAGTATATCTTTCTCTCATTATTCTTTATTTCTTCAGGTAAAAGATTTATTCCATCCTTGACTGGATCCTTGGAAATACCCCGAAGAGCAAGACCGATAGCATTAGCATAAAGAATTGACCTATCAGAAGGTAATCCTCCTTTTCGTTTTATTTTCTTTAATGGATCCCCTATCTCTACACTTACCCCTTCAAAATTATCTTTAAAGAAAATGTCTATATCTGGCAATAGAGATGTTCCACCTGCCATAATTACCTTCTTAACATTTCTTCCAGTCTCATTCTTATAATATTTCATGGCTTGTTTTGCCTCTTCAATTATTCTACCACCTTCAAGTGACAACACTTCAAAAAGTGAATTATCTTCCTTTTGAAAACCTTTCGCAATAATCATCATTTCCGCTTCTTCTTTCGAAATCCCTAAATAATCAGCTACTTTAGATGAAAAGTAATATCCTGCATAAGGAATTGCGGTTGATAGATTAATAAAACCAGATTTATCAAATATATTAATATTGGTAGTCTGGGCTCCAATATCAAGAATCATAGTATCTTCACTTATTCTATGAAAATAATTTTCCCCCTTACTCTTCTTGCCATTCTCCACAACTGATGGCAATTCGGTTAATAAGGATCTACCGATTGACTCAGCTTCAATATCAAAAACAATAGGATTTATTCCTGATGATTTAAAGAGATATATCTGACCATCCACAATATCTTTTAATATAGCGACGCAGAGAACTTTGGTTTTATCTGACTTTCCGTCCCAAGATTCAATATAGTTCCAATAAAGATCATCGATTGGAAATGGATATGTTTTTCTAATCCTTTCTCTAACATTTTCAAAAAGTTTATCTCTTGATTCAAAGCTAAAAACTTGAACATATGTCTTATATTCAGGAAGGCTGGTAATAACTCTAAGTGTGGCTCCTTTTCTTGGTATAAAAGGCTGAAATCCTGCTTGTTTAACCGCTAACCTTAATGCTTGAGATAACGCTTTTTGGTCTTTTATTTCCCCATCCTTTACGGCCCCATCCTTTATAATTGACCTCCCATAAGCAAGAATAGACCCCGTTCTGCCAAGATAGACTATTTCAACTGAGTAATCACTGATATCAATTCCGACTATTGGATGATAAAATAAAACTTTTCTAAAAATATTAAAGAACTTGCCTAAAGAAAATTTACGACCCATCCCTGTCTTCCATCCAGGAGGAGCCTGTTTTTCTTCTAATCTTTTTTCTCTCGACTCTGCTTTGGCTCTTTCTCTTACTTCTCTTGTTTTCGCTTGATCCTCAGCCGACATTTTTTTCTCTATTTTCAAAAGATATTCTTCTGCTTTAGCATATAATGGAACTTTATCTAAAAGTTTAAAGAGGAATCCGGGCTCTTTTTCAGGCTCATGAAGCTGCTCTTTGAGCTTTTTAAACATCTCATAGGCTTTATCAAATTCTTTATTCTTAAAATATTTTACGGCTTCACTGAATTGCCCTTGCAATAAGTCTTCTTTCTGTTTCTGATCTCCTTTTTCTTTCTTCTCTGCATCTTCTTTCTTTCTCATCTCTTCTCTTAAAACCCTGCGTTTTTCTTCTTGCTCGGCTTCTTTTTTCTTCTTTTCTAAATCATCCTTTTCAGCAACCTTTTTAGTCTCAGCTTTCTGAGACTCTTCCTTCTTTGCTTTTTCTAGCTCTTCTTTTTCTTCTTGTGCTTTTCGTTTGGTTTCTTCTTCAATTTTTTGAGTCTCTTCTGCTATTAGTCTCCTTTTTTCTTTAAGTTCTTCTTCGGCTTTCTGGGCAATTTCTGTTCTTCTTTTTTTCTCTTCTTCAGTTAGTTCCCCCTCTTCAAACTCTTGTGCTTTTTTAATTGCAGCTTCTTGTTGCCTTGCTTCCTCTTCTCTTGCCTTCAGCTCTTCCTTTCTCTTTCTTATCTCTTCTCCTTGCCTCTGGCTAGCCTCTCTTTTGGCTAAAACCTCCTTCATCCTCATTTCTTCTTCTTGTTGCTTCCTTCTTTCTTCCTCTTGAGACTTTAAATCCTTTTCTTTATCCTTTAATTCTTCTTCTTGCTTTCTTTTTATATCTTCCTGTTGTTTCTTAAGTTCCTCTTGATACTTTTCCTTTAGTATAGCTTCTTGTCGTTTAAACTCTTCCTCCTGCTGACGAATTTTATCACGAGTAAGAACATCTTCCATTGCCTCCTCTCTAATTTCCCCTTTTTGTACAGCCAATTCTTTCTGTTTTTCTATGAATTCATTTCGTTGTCTTTCTAGCTCCTCTTCATGCTTCTTGATGAGCTCTTCTTCTTTGGCGCGCAAAGCTTCCTCATGCTTTTTAATGAGTTTTTCTTTTTCTTCCTTAATCTCTTCTTGTCTCTTTAGCTCTTCTTTTTGTCTTTTCCTTATCTCTTCTCTTTCCTTAGCTTCCTCTTCCTGTCTTTTTCTTACTTCTTCTCCCTGCTTTTCTTCCTTAATCTTACCAAGGAGCCATTTTGCTTTTTGAGAAAGCGGCATAATAATCTTTATGTTCTCAATAAAACTAGCTTTAGCTTCCTTTTCTTCTAGTTCCTTTAAAAGAGATTCTAACAATCCATTAGCGATATCAAGTTCTTTTTTCTTGTAGTGATCAAATGCACGATTAAATATTGATTGAAGTTCACCTCCCTTCTGTTTTTTAATAAGTTCTTCTTTTTCTTTTTTGAGCTGCTCTTCATATTTTTTCTTAATATCATCTTCTGCTTCTTTCTTTTTGGTGGCTTTTATCTCTTTTTCTAATAATTCCTTCTTTTCCTTTATCTCCTCTTTTATCTCATCTTTTTGAATCTTCCCTAACAGATCAACTGCTTTGTTGGATAAGGATGGCGCTTTAAATAATTTATTAAAAAATCCGGTTTTCTTTTTATCTATACCAATAACCTCAAAAACTTTATTCAAAAGATCTTTAGCAACAGAAAGTTCCCCTTTACCGTATCGATCAAAGGCTTCATCATACATTACTTGAGCTCTTAATTCTTTTTCTTTTCTTATTCGCTCTTTTTCCTTTAAAGCCTCCTGCCTTATCTCCTCAACAATCCTCATTTCCTCCTTTCTAAGAATCTTGTCCTCTTTAGCTTTTTGAGCTCTTTCAACCTCTCTGTTTCTTCGATCAACTTCCTCTTGAATTCTTCTCTTTGACGCCTCTTCGGCCAATTTTCTTTTCTCCTCTGCCTGTCTGATTCTCGTTTCTTCTCGCTCTTTTAGTTCTGCTTCTTTCTTTCTTTGTTTTTCTTTGGCCGCAGTGTCTTCTTTTTTAATATTTTCAAGATATTTTTGAGATTTAAGATAAAGTGGATCTCCGGAAACTTCTTCAGGAGTGCTAGTTTCTTCTATTTTTTTAATAAGATTGATGAAAAGTTTACCTGCTTTATCTAAATCTTTTTTGTTATACGCAGTAGTAGCTTCATTAAATATTGATTGAAGTCGTTTCTTTTCGTCTTTTCTTTGATTTTGTTTTTGAGCTTCTTTTCTCTCTTTTTCTTTCCTTTCGGCCTCTTGTTGAGCTTTCTTCTCTTCTTCTTGTTGTCTTTTCTGTTCTTCTTCTTTTATCTTTAACTCTGCTTGTTTTTTAAGTTCTTCTGCTTTTTTTGATTCTTCTTGTTGTCTTCTAGCTTCTTCCTGTCTTTTCTGTTCTTCTTGAGCCTTCTCTCTTTCTTCTTTTTCTTCTTTTTCTTTTGCTATTCTTTTTTCTTCTGCAATAGCTCTCTCTCTTATCCCCTCAACTACTTTTTTTTCCTCAGCAAGTTTCTGCCCCTCCTCTTCTAGGCGCTTTCTTTCTTCCTCTTCTTTCTTTGTTATTTCTTCTTGCTTTCTTTGTAGCTGTTCTTCAGCCTCTTTTCTTTCACTTCTTACTCTATTTTCCTCCTCTATGGCTCTTTCCCTTATTCCTTCAATTGTTTTTCTTTCTTCCGCTAACTTTCTCTTCTCTTCTTCCACTTCCCTTCTTTCAGCCTCTATTTCCTTTTCAATTTTATCAATTTGTTCAATTGATTGGTTGTATAAAGCTACCTTGGTTTCATCTTCAAATAGTTTAAAGTCTTCAATTTCACTTTTAACAACAAAGAAAAGCCTATTGGCCTTAACCAATTCCCTATTAGCATAGTAACTAGTGGCTTTATCAAATTTAACTTGAAGTTCGGCAAGAAGTAATTGTCTCTTCAATTCTCTTTCCTTTTCTGCTATCTCCTCTTTTTTACGGGCCCTCTCTTGTTTTAACCTTTCTTCTTCTTGCTTCTTTTCCGCTTCTTCTCTTTCTATCCGTTTAATATCTTGATCAAGCTTATCTATTTCTCTATTTTTAATATCAATTTCTGAACTTAAACTTTCTTTTCTTTTTAAAAGAGTTTCTTTTTCAGATAACGATGATTTTATTTTTCCCTTTAAAGTTTTTAAAAGCTCCCCTATTTCCTGATCTTCTTTCTGTTTTTCTATCCTGGCTCTCTCTACTCCCCTTCTTTTATCTGCAATGGCCCATCTTTCCTCCTCTATTTTCTTTTTCTTAATTGGGTCTTTTTCTTCTTTCTCTCTTTTTTCTATTTCATTCTTAAGACCGGTAAATTCACGCTCTTTATCACGGGCAACGCTTAAGTCTTTTTCAATATTTCCTTTTTGAGCTAAAAGTTCTGAATTTTTAAATTGTAATGCCTTTTCTTCATCAATTAAAAAACGGATCTTTTCATTGATCTCTTCTTGTCTTGTATTTAATTCCTTTATTTCCCCTTCTTTCCGACTCTTTCTAATCTGAAGCTTTTCCCAAGGAGAACCTCCTTTGATACTTATTTTCCGAACCATATATTAGTTTTTTAACACAAATATTTTCTGATAATAACAAACGATTTTATTATATCATATTTTGAATTATCAGAAAGGTTTTTCTTGCTGATGATTAATTCATTCTAACATCTATACGAATAATATAAAATACTTTTTAATTATCTTTTTTCTGCTATAATTATGATTGATAATATATGAAAAAAGGTTTTACATTAGTTGAATTATTAATAGCAGTCGCTTTAATTATTATGTTCTCAAGCCTTACTCTTCCGGTGGGTTTTAATTTTTTTCAAGAATCAACTCTAAGAGACCAAGTCCGGAATCTTGAAGCATCACTAAGAAAAGCTCAAGCAGTCGCGATTTCTGGTCGTGGCAATGCTAGCGCTGGAATTAAAATTACTAGAAATAGCTATATAATATTTGAAGGAGAATCCTTTCGAGACCGGAGATCTTCCCTTGATATTGTTATCCCCTTTCCCGTCTCAGTAGTACCTAGTGGAAATGACGAGATTGTTTTTAGAAAATCAACCGGCCGACTTATTTCTCCAGCTAACAACGCGCTAATTTCTATAAGCTTTGGATCTCATACTAAACAAATTTCAATAAACTCTCATGGGAAAATAGAGAGCTTTGATTTATGACAAGAAAAAGACAAAAAGGAATGATACTCATAGAGCTGCTTACGGCAATGGCTGTATTTGCAATTGGCATAATGACTATTTTTGCTCTTTTTGTAAGCGCGACCCGAGGTGCAATCATCAGCTTAGATAGAACTAATGCAACCCTCCGGTCAAACGAAACACTGGAAGCCGCTTTGTCTATACTAAATCAAGATCCAAGCTATTTAACTCCCGGGAGATACGAAGTTGGAGTAAATAATAATAATGAATGGGTTTTACTGTCAAAATCAGGCCTTATCGGTCATTTCTTGCTCTCAAATAACGCCACAGACTCAAGTGTTTATAGGAACCATGGATTAATGAAAAATATTAGCTTTGCCAAAGATAGAAAAAATCAACCATTCAATGCAGCCAGGTTTAATGGTAATAATAGTATGATAACAACCGAGTTTGGATTCTCTCTTCAAACCTCCGGCCCATTAAGTATTTCAGCTTGGGTCTTAGGGACTGGATCCGGAACTAGAATAATTGCCGGAAGGTATGATTTTTCAAGAAACACAAGCGGATATGTGATATACCGGCAAGACAACTCTTATTTTTTCAAAATAGCCGGCCCCCAAGGAACTGATATAATATCCGCCCCATCAGACAATGTTCCATGGGAACATATTGTAGGAGTCTATGACCCCGCAGATCAAAGAATGGATATATATATAAATGGACGGCTAGGAAATACTAAAAGAACAACCATTACATCTATTAACACAACTCCCTTTCTTGAGCTGACTATCGGAACTGATACTAGCAGGTCAAATGTTTGGGAGGGATTAATAAGTGATGTAAGGGTCTATAACCAAAGCCTAACAGCCAATGAAGTTTCCGGATTAAACGGAAGCTACAGCACTCGAGAAGAAAAATCCTTAATAATATCAGATGCTAGCCAATTAATAGCAAGCTGGAGTTTCAATGAAGGAAGAGGATGCATTGTTCATAATAATATCAGCAATGACCACGGGAGAATTAACGGTTGCAACTCAGTGTCATGGACCGAAAATAGGTATGGTAGAATAAACCGATCATTGGGATTTACAAACGCTCAAATAATTGTTCCGGGATCTAATTCTTTACATATTCGAGGCAATGTATCTATTTCAATTTGGGTAAGATTACCTAATCCGCTTCCAAATACTGAAATGGTTTTATTAAACAAAAGAGCTAACGGACCAGACGATTATTCTTTCCTTCTTATGTATCATGGATCCGACCGAGGATACTCATGGGCAATTTCTTCTGGAACAGGACGAGTTATTAAAGCGAGGGCACCAAATACCGCTTTTCCTAATAAATGGCAAAACATTATTGTTACTTTTGATGGAAACACCAGAAGAATGTTTATTAATAATAATGAAATTACTAATCTTCAACCAATGGAAAGAGTCAATCCTGGAACTGAATCTAATCTCTCAATAGGAAGAGACCTAGCCGGACAAAATAGCTTTACAGGAACTATTGATGACCTTAGAATATACAATAAAATCCTAACCAGACGGGAAAGGATTTCAATACTTACCAATCACTTAAATTACTATCTTGAATAACTAAATCTCAATAAAGATATTAATATTATTCAGTCTTGGATAGAAAACTGGGCCACCATTAAAATTGACTCTTGTTCTTATACTAATATTACTAAGATCTACTCCCCTTTCCAGTCCCGGTATAGGCCCTCCATTTCTAACTTCAACCCATCCTTGCGGCAACCCGCCGCGATGAACATTAGTTGCAACGACGATATTATTATCCGTACGAATATCAGCGTTCCAAAATATTTGAGAATTCTTTACTCTTCCTCTTCCTGAAATATCCAAATTTGAAGAAATACGATGTCCGCTTGTTGGCTGAAAGATTATCTCTCCTGCTGGCCCGGTCACAAATACTGGTTGTAAAGCTAATGAATTGCCCTCGATTATGAGGCCCACAAGCGCGTCATGCCTATTCCAATCACTTGCAGTTGATTCAACCGAAAATCTTAACTCCTGTTGATAATCTTTAAAATGAGCTCTTTCTCCCGATCTAATAAGCGCCGATATTCGTTTAGTGTTTAATGAAATATTTTCCACTTGAATGAGATTGCATACTTTCTGACCAATCATAATACCTTCTCTGCCTTCTATAAAACTAAACCCAGCAAACCCTATATCCTCCTTTAACCTTAAAATACCTTCTCTCACACAAGCTTTAGCTAAAGAGAGAGCTTCCTGACCAGCTTCATACGAAGAGCTCATTGATTGATCGGTTAATGAAGAATGGAATATAGAAACACCAAGGACCACTATTAATGCTCCAATTATTAATACTGAAGTCATAGCAATGAAACCCTTTTCTTTTTCTTCTTTTGAAATATTTTTCATCTTGAGTTAATTATATATCAAAAACAGATAATTTAAAAGAAAACGAGGACCTTTTAATCCTCGTTTAAACTTCCCTTGTTAATCTTGTTAATTCTGAACACATCGGACACTGAAACCACTAGACCTCATGCTCTCAATTCGGCGAACTCCTTGATTAGCCATATCCATAATACGTCCTTTAACAAAGTCTTCAGACGAACTTGATGTCCACCAAAAACCACTTTCATCTACAAAAGAGAAAGGCCCATTTGGATTTCTAAATCCTCCAAAAATTGCATTAAATCCGTATGTATTTAGCCCCTCAAGAGTTTCTGACCTTAAATGGAGTCCCTCATTAGTTCCTCTCCAGTCCATTAGGCCGTTATCAGGAAATGTTTCGCTGCAATCAGGATTGCCAAGTGCGCCGCAAACTGATCTTTCTAAATCTGCCCACTGATTATGAGTTGGAACACTCCATCCTGCAGGACAAAGACCAGCCTCGTTATTCACCGCATACCAATTATACAAAGCTCCGTAAGTATTACAGTTTTCGACAGCATCTAAATAGCAAGCGTATGCTCCCTCTTTATCATTGGCCCAATCATTACTCTCAATTAAATTTGGAATTGCTGACCCATCGGCATATTTAGTAACATTTAAATTTTCTGCCATCCAACATTGATTGCCAACTTCAACAGTCCCGTACTCAACTTCTTGATAAGTAAAACTATCCCCACAACTAAAATCGCCATTGACAATCCCATTGGTTGGCCCTTCTGCATTTCTTCCTTGAGAAACAATTATTACAAGAAGGATAATTAACGATAGAACAAGTGCTCCTGCAAGAATATATAATCTTTTTTTTGGATCCATATTTTTATTTATTATTTTTAAAATCTTTAACGATGAATTTACTTGATTATAACGCAACTGTTTTTATAGTCAATAGTTAGTCTTATCCAATACAAAACAACCCTGAAATGAAGCTTGTTTCCAACACAAAACGACCCTGAAATTGATGTTGTAAATAAAGGCAAAAGTCGCCATAATTGAGGTATATGAAAATCAATATGGACGACCATTTAGGGAAGCTTTAACATCTTCTTTGCTTTCTCAAAAGGAACACCTCCTTGATTTTTTGGGTCAGAAATTGCCTCATTAAATCTTACCGCATCTTCTAAATCCTCTAACATCTCTTCAATTTTCTTCCATTCCTTCAAAGGCAAAATCACCACTGGCTCTTTGCCTATTTTTATTGAATTTTTATCAATGATTTTTACCATAACTTTAATGCCATCTGATTTTATTATATTTTTTCCAAAAACCGCTGTCAAATTTTTGTCCATGTTTTAGACAATTCAACTCTGGACATATCCATATTTTACCATTATTTTGCAAGAATTTCTATTCAGTTATCCACATTTAAGTGTGAGGGGTTACTTTTTTATTAAATCCCCAATCGGGACATTTAACGCCTTGGATATCTTTTTAAGTGTATCAACTTTCGTCTTTTGTTGTTTGCTCGCTTCAATGTTAATTTATCATATTATTAGACAGATCGGCAAGGCGAGCCAGTTTTTCTCTTAACCTTTTTATTTTGCTTGACTCTACTATATTTGATAATCTATGGAAATTCAACTTCCATAATTCTCACACTACGACAATATAATAATTAACCTTAACTAATTATATGGGAAATATTAATCAATTACCCTACTTTCAAATAAATAACATAAAAGAAACAAATAAAATAGCAAGATTTTTATTGAAAAAAGTCAATCATATTCTAAAAGAAAAATATCCTTATCATTATTTAATTTTTGCGCGACAGGATAAGCGATTAAAATATATCCAGAAATTAAGTGAGAAATATAAATATTTTCTGAAAATAGATATTGAAAAATATTATCCTTCTGTGAATCATAAAATCTTCTTAGCAAATAATTGGGAGTTCAACTCCCATAACTCAAGGAGGATGAGGCATTATTTGAAATATGAAATACCTGGGTTCTTAAAACAAAGTCCCGTTCAAGGCAAGGGATTGGCTTTGGGAAACTATTTATCTTGGGTTTTGGCTGGCTTGTATCTTTTGCCTTTGGATTTGAAAATCCCAAGGCCTTTTTTGAGAATTCAAGATGATTATCTAATCTTCTGTAAGAATAAAAAAGAGCCAGAAAAAATCCTAAAAGAAATTATAGAACCAGAATTAGAGAAATTGGAACTAAAATTAAACATCAATAAATTAAATTCGGGCAGATTTCATCAAAATCCAGTAGAATTTATAGGTTTTAGATATTATGCCGGAATTTTTACAATTAGCACAAAGAAAATTGAAAACTTCAAAAACCAAATAATAAGGATTACGCATCTAACCAACAAAAAACCAGATAAAGCAATAATAAAAGAATTGAATAATAAGATTATGGGGTTTGGGCACTATTACAAGTTGGCGTATTGTAAACAAGATTTTGAAAAACTGGATGCTTTTATCAGGCAAAGATTAAGAAGATACATAGCAAGGAATAAAGATTCAAGAAATAAATTGGGAAATCTACTTTTAACCAATGAAA